>JALGZG010000156.1 GCA_025782345.1 bacterium
TCGGGTGCTCCGTTATGCGCACGGTTTGCGAACTCCCTGTCGCGCGTGCCCCGAGAGTCCGTCGGACCCGCGGGCGCGGTGGAGAGAATGGCGTTGAAGAACCGCGGCGCCTCCGGCTAGAATGAGGTCCTCCGGTGGGCGACCCAAACCTGCGGGAGCCCGCGGTGCCACGACCAAAAACGATACCACTCGCCGCCGGTTCCGGGCAACCCGAATCGTGAACGAGCCCTCGGGGCAGACGGCTGATGGAGGACAGGATGACAGTACCGATAGCACTGACCATCGCGGGGTCCGACTCGTCAGGGGGCGCCGGCATCCAGGCGGACCTCAAGACGATGTGTGCCTTTGGCGGGCGTTGCGGAGAGCCTCTTCCTTTCCGCCCGGCTCGTGGCCAGCCAGATAGACGTCGTGGTCGCGGACGTGGGTATCGATGCGGCCAAGACGGGCATGCTCGGTACGGCCGAGGTCATCGAGGTCGTGGCGGAGAGGGTGAGCCGGCACGGGATCCCGAACCTCGTGGTCGACCCCGTGATGATAGCGACGTCCGGCGCTTCCCTCATAGAGGACGATGCCGTCGTCGCGCTCAGGACGGTGTTGATACCGCGGGCCTACATCGTGACGCCCAACGCGCCCGAGGCGGAAGCCCTCTCAGGGGTCAGAGTCGTCTCACTGGAGACCATGGAGGAAGCGGCCCGAGCCGTGCACTCGCTCGGTGCGGCCAACGTGCTGGTGAAGGCAGGGCACATCGAAGGCAGTGCCACCGACGTGCTCTTCGACGGGGAGAGCATCACCCGCTTCTCGGCAGAGCGGATAGAGGGCGGCAAGATCCACGGGACCGGGTGCACGCTGTCGGCGGCCATCGCGTCGGGGCTTGCGCTTGGTCTTGAGCTCACGGATGCCATAGTGAAGGCCAAGTCATTCGTGACGCGGGGCATAGCGGCGGCGCTCGATATGGGAAGCGGCAGCGCGCTCGTCAATCACTTCGTGGAACCTTCCGGCGAGTGAGTCCGAAGCTGTGAAGGGTCGCGGTTCCGGACGCACACGCGCGGTTCCGGGCGCACACGCTCGATTCCCGGGCGCGCGGATCCGGCTTGAAAGGAGCATCACGTTGAAGCACGTATTCGGACCAGTACCCTCGCGGAGGCTCGGTTTCTCGCTGGGGGTGGACCCGGTCGTCCCGAAGACATGCACGCTCGACTGCGTCTACTGCGAGCTTGGTCCCACTACGAACAGGACCGTGGAGCGGAAGCCCTACGTTCCCGTCGACGGGATACTGGAGGAACTGGAGGCCCGGCTGGCGGAGAATCCTGAGCTGGACTTCGTAACGGTCTCGGGCTCTGGTGAGCCCACGCTCAACTCTGACATCGGCAGGCTGATCGAAGGCATCAAGGCCATGACCGATGTCCCCGTGGCCGTTCTCACCAACGGCACGCTGCTCACTGACCCCGATGTGCGGGCCGCGCTGGCTCGCGCCGACGTGATTGCGCCCTCCATCGATGCGGTTTCGAAGGGTGCCTTCGAGAAGGTCAATCGCCCGCACGAGTCACTCGATCCGGCCGCAATTGCTGATGCCATCGTCGCTTTCGCGCGCGAGTACCGTGGGAAGATCTGGCTTGAGGTCGTGTTTGTCGAGGGACTGAACGACGATTCCGATGAAGTTGAGCGTATCGCCGGAATCATCGACGCGGTCCAGCCGGACAAAGTCCACGTGAACACTGTCGTGAGGCCACCCGCGGAGCAGCACGCTCGCGCTCTGTCCCACGAACGTCTGCAAGAGATAGCGGAACGCTTCGGTCCCAAGGCTATGGTCATCGCGAGTGCGACCGGACCGTCGCAGCCGAAGGCCGAGCGCGATGCGTCTGACGTCATCGTCGCGATGGCCGCGCGCCGACCGGTCACCGCCATCGATGTCGCCAGATCCGTCGGTGTCAGTCAGGCCGCTGCCACGAAGCGGCTGAACGCGTTGGTCGAAAGAGGAGTCTTATCAGTTGTGCGGCACGGCGAAAGACTGTATTATAAGCAGTGACCTGAGAGGGGGTGTCAGTGAAGCATGCGATCAAGGGGTTCGACCAGATGTCCCTCGTGGACTGGGACGGCATGGTCGCCTCGACACTCTACACCTCTGGCTGCAATTTTCGTTGTCCGTACTGTCACAACTCCGGCCTGGTTCTGTTCCCGGATCAGTACGAGTCAATACCCGTCGATGAGATTCTTGATTACGTGAGGGAGCACAACGATTTCATCGACGGCGTCGTCATCACCGGCGGCGAGCCCTGCATCCACAAGAACATCGGGGGCTTCATCAAGCAGCTGCGAGAGGTAGAGGTGGGGGTGAAGCTCGACACGAACGGTTCCTTTCCGGATCTGCTCGAGTCGCTGATAGACAAGGAACTACTCGACTACGTGGCGATGGACGTCAAGGCGCCTCTGGACTTCGATTCGTATTCGAAGAGTGCCGGCATCACCGACCGTCGCACGTTCGAGAAGGTGCGCGACAGCATCGACCTCCTGATGGAGGGGAGGATCGACTACGAGTTCCGAATGACCGTCGTGCCCGCGCTCCATCGCGCCAGCGACCTTCAGCGCGTCGCGGAGCAGATCAAGGGCGCGAGGCGTTTCGTTCTTCAGAACTACGTGCCGCGCGACACGCTTGACCCTGCTTTCCTCAAGGAGACCCCGTACAATGCGGAGCGTCTCGAGGAATTCAAGAACATGATGGCGCCGATGTTTGACGAGTGTCTGATTCGCGGGGAGAGCTAGCGCGCGGGGGCGGAAGGCGGCCTTGACGCGCGCAGGTGTGTGCCTATTTCCTGCGCTTGCGGATATCGAGCTTCCGGATGGACGAGCGGCGAGACCTCGAGAGGAGGACTCGCCGTTCGTGCATTCTGTCGTGCACCGCACGCACGCTCGTCGCGTCGATACTCCCTCGGTCCTCGAGGAGCTTAGCCCTTCCCAGCAGCAGCGGAACCGCGTAGAGGGACGCGGCGATGAGCGGAGCGTGAACCCATCCTCCCTGAAAGACGCCGTTTGCTCCCATCACGAGCCCGATGGTCGCCAGCGTCCAGTGAACAGGGCGATTCGTCGACGGTGAGGCCGCGTTCATCAGGGCAAGCGCGAGCAGAAGCGTGGGCGGAAGAATCACGCCGAGGGGGGAGAAGACGAAGCTGGGCAGCTCGCCCGAGTACCCCGGATACAGCACGGCGAAGAGACCCAGTGCGCCCATCAGCGCGAGTCGAGGTCGGGGTGTGCGGTTGAATGAGAGGACGTTCCTCGGGTGTGCGATCTCGAGACACCAGAGTACGGATAGCCCCGCGGCGAACGCCGACATCACGCGTGCGGACGGGTGACTGGCGAGCGCCACCGTCGCGGTCGCGAAGGCAAGAGCGAAGTACACGGCGATCGTCCTCTCCGTTGACCTGCGCCTGATCCAGAGCAGGACCGCGACGACGGCGATGGCGAGATGGTGCCCCACTGCCAGAAGAAGGAAACTCTCGGCGACGGCATGCTGTGCTTCCTGCCACATTTCCCCAGGCTCCTTTACTCAGCGCTCGCGCGATGGGCTCGCGACCGGTCGGTCGCGGTCGATCAGCTGCGGGCTGCCTGCTTCCCGAGGTACTCCTCGAACCTGGCCCAGAAGGGGTCGATCTCCGGATGCTCGAGGGGATGCCGCCCGTGCTCGTCGATGACGACGACACCGGTGTCGGGTTCCGTGAGCTTGCCCACGACAGACGCGGGGATGTTCTTCTCGTCAAGGGCCGCCAGTATGTCCTCGGCTCGGTCGGGCTTCACGGTGGCCACGAGAGTCCCCTCGCTGATACTCTTGTAGGGGTCGATGTCGAAGACCTCACAGGTCTTCATGACTGCGTCCTGTGTCACGATGCTGCGCTTCTCGACCACGAGCCCCTTCCCGGACGCCCGCGCTATCTCGAACAACGCGCCCCAGATCCCGCACTCTGTGGCGTCATGCATGGCGGTCACACCGCCGACGCCCGCGCAGATGGCGGCGTCCTCAATGACGGACATCTGGTAGAAAACGCTCTGAGCCTGTTCGGTCGTGGCCTCGCCGAAGCGCTCGGTGATGAACTCGGGGAACTGGACCGACATCAGTCCGGTCGTTTCGACCGCCGGCCCCTTCGTGATGATGATCCTGTCTCCCACGCTGGCCTTGCGCGGGTCGATGAGATCTTCACTCGCGCCCACGCCGAAGACGGTCGCACCGCCGACCATCGGGAAGTTGCACCCCGCGTACCTGGCCGTGTGCCCGGTGACGATGGCGATTCCCAGACGCTCCGCCTCCTCGTGCACCGTCTGCCAGATGGTGACGAGCGTCTGCTCTTCCATCTCTGGCGGAAGGTTGAGATCGACCGCGAGGAACCGCGGCGGGATCCCGCTGACCGCGACGTCGCTGGCCACGATGTGCAGCGCGAACCACGCCGCCCGCTCCCATCCGAGCGAGGGCGCGAGGAAGAACGGGTCGGTAGACAGGACCACGGTCCGGTCGCCGATGGCGATCGCGCCGAAATCGACGCCGTGGGTGGGGCCCACGAC
>JALGZG010000014.1 GCA_025782345.1 bacterium
CTACGGGCCGGTGAGCTTCACCCCGTGGACCGACTCCCTCCACGTCGAGACGTACTACGAGTGTCCCGGTACCGGCGTGGAAGAGGGTCTCCCACGCAGCTACGCGCTCGGGCGTAACTTCCCGAATCCCTTCAACCCCAGCACCAGGATCGCGTATGACGTCCCGGCGCCAGGTGGACATGTCGAGCTCATTGTTTACAGTGTCACGGGAACTCTGGTCAGGCGGATCGTGAGCGATGAGCTGGAGCCGGGACGGCACTCGGCGGCCTGGGACGGCACGGACGAGCTGGGCAGGCACGTGTCGTCGGGTGTCTACTTTTACCGGCTCACGGCGGACGACTTCATTGACCAGAGAAAGATGGTGCTTCTGAAGTGACACGGGGACGAGCCCGACCGTTCCACGTCGTCCGGCTGGATGATGCCGGGGGGAACCGATGCTCCGGACAACGATCTTCCTGGTCGCAGTTCTAGTCGCGGGTCTCCCGGCCTCCTCGAAGGGAGTGACGCTACGTGAGGTCTACGAGGCCGCGGGGCCGGGTGGAGGCTACGACCGCGACGTCGTGCTCGAGACCGGGCAGGTCTACACGGGCGGGCTTCTCGTCGGACCGGTTCTCTCGCCGCTCTCCTGGGTGCTCGAAGGTGAGCCCGGCCACGACGTCCGGATCACCGGGAACGGCGCCATACTCGATCTTCGCGGCGAGCAGATCTGCATCTCGTTCTGCCAGAACCGCCTCGACATAGAGGACTGCATCGTCCTGAACGGGAACATCCGGTTCCGGGGGATCAACACGGCTGACTACGTGGAGATTCCCGAGGGGTCGGTCCGCTACTGCACGTTCTACGGGCCCCACGACTACGGCGTGCGCCTCCAGGGCTCGGGCCAGAACATCACGATCGAACGGAACATCGTCGTCGACGCCGCGGATACCGGGTGGGACTACATCTACACGCACGGCGCTTCGACCGAGTGGCTTCCCACGGGCACCAATATCTCCATGAGCGGGCAGTTCGGATTCTACGGCGTGCCGGTCGTCCAGGAGAACTGGACCTGGCATTCGGACCCCGTTGTGAACGCTATGGCGCTCGCCCATTTCTCGTTCCTCTGCGAGTACGGGTGATTCGAGCCCTTTGACTGGCCGGAGGCCAGCGCGCCGCCGAACTTGAACGTGGTAGGGGTCGACCCGGAACTCGTTGACCCCAAGCACGGCGACTTCAGACCGGGCCCCGCGGCGGCCGCGTACGGGTGCCAGACGTTTCGGGCGCGCCGCTCACAGACAGGTCTCGCGCGGAGGAGGCGTTCGCCCCCAGGGGTGGCGCGGACTCGTGGCCGGACCCGGGTGCGCACCGGCCGGACGCCGGTCGCTCGAGCATAGAGGTCTCGGGAGCGATCGCGTTTGACACGCTCTGGGATGCCGACACGGTTCGCGTCGTGGGGAACGTCGCCGTCGACGATGGCGTCACTCTCACCGTCGCGCCGGGCACGCGTATCGAGTTCGCCGATTTCTATCGCCTCACCGTCCTCGGGCGGCTGCTCGCTGTCGGCACCGTGGGTGACCCCATCGTCTTCACAACCGACGAGCCCGAGGCGAGCACCGGCTGCTGGAATGGCATTCGCTTCCCCTGGACGAGCTCAATCAACGAGGAGTCGAGGCTCGAGCACTGCGTTATCGAGTTCTCGAAAGCGCTTGGCGGCGAGCCGTGGGGCGGAGCGCTCTCGGTGATCGGCTTCTCCAAGCTGCTCGTGCGGAACAGCATCTTCCGCAACAACGTCGCTGACTACGGTGGCGCCATCTTCTGCTCGCACCACGCGGCACCAACTGCACCATCGTCTCGAACGACTGCCTGAACGAGGAACCGTTCGACGACACGGGCGCGATCCACAGTCACATCTCGAAGCCGCGGACGAAGGGCTCCATCCTGTGGGACAACAGCTCCGCGTACTTCATCCCAACGCAGATTCGCGAGGGCAAGGGGTACTACACCACCTTCTGTGACCTGGAGTACGGTCACCCAGGCGAGGGGAACATCGATGAGGATCCGCTCTTTGTCGGGTTGGGCGAGCACCCGTTCGCGCTTTTCGAGGACTCGCCCTGTGTGAACGCAGGGGCGCCGGACACGTTCGAACTGCGGCTGCCGCCGGTCGACATCGCGGGGGAGCAGCGGATCAAGGACGGCAGGATCGACATCGGCGCATACGAGGGACCGGGGGGAACCGGCGTCGACGGCGTGGTCGCGGACGTGCCGTTCATCTCGGCGGGCAAGCCGAATCCGTTCAGGAGCGAGACGAGGCTGGCGTTCTCATCGCCGGGCGGGCCCGTAACCGCGTGCGTCTA
>JALGZG010000293.1 GCA_025782345.1 bacterium
TCGATCGCCGCCTGGTTGAGTCCCTCGACTCCCTTGACGATGGTCGCTTCCACGACATCGCCGAACTCGTTGACGCCGATCTGGATCATCACCACGCCCTCCAGCTCGGCCTGCCTCGCCATGTCCGGATACACCGGTGGGATCTGCGTGATGACCTGTGGGGGCTCGTCGAACGCCGTGAAGAACTCGGCCCGCTGGGGCGCCGGCGGGAGCTCCGGCGGAGCCTCGACGTCCAGCTCCGTGGACGCGATGGTCTCAGCCGCGTCCGCGTCCTCGCTCGGCTCGATCTCCGTCGGGACGATCGGCTTGGCTTCCTCCTTCGGGGGTGGTGGTATTGAGATCTGGTCCGGAATGTTGATAGCCTCCAGCACCTGCCTCTCGCGAAGCTGGTACGGCTTCGGCTTCCAATCCGGCATGAGCAGAAACGCGAGAAGGTGTATGCCGATGGCAGCCAGTACCGCATACCTGAACGCCTTCGGATACGCGTTCTTGAACTCCTGCTCCGCTGTCATGTGTACCGCGGTGTATGGGCTCATTATCCCTCGCCTCGAATCAGCGAATCGCGTCGGCCCCTTGCCGACGGCAATCTCTCTTACTGCTCCTCTACTGGCACCGTGGTGAATGTAACCCTCAGTGCGTTGGCCAGCTTGAGCCTCTCCATCGCCTCGTTGACAACTCGGTACGGGGCATTCTCATCCGTGTTGAAAGAGACGATGAGACCCCGATTCTCACGAAGCTTCGCGCTGATCATATAGTCGATGTCAGGCACACTGACCACCAGGTCGTCGATGGAGATGACCCCGGTCCGATCGATCCAGATGTGGGCAACGTTCTCCTTCGGGATCTTCTCACCGGCCGTCGACCTGGGAAGCGTGATGGCCAGACCCTGTTCCATCTTGAAGATCGTCGTGACCATGAAGAAGACGATCAGCAGGAACGCGATGTCCGCCATCGAGGATGTCGGGATTCTGGCCCCGCTCCCCGCTTTCCTCCTCAGCTCCAATTGACTACCTCCAGCCTGCCTACTCTATGTCGAGCATCTTCAGGGAGATCCTGTGCTCTCGCCTGATGTTCGCCGCCGCCAGTTCGTTGTAGGCCAGCGTCACCTCGTCGAGTGCGTTGATCATACTCCCGTATGGGGCATCGGGATGCGTCTCCAGGGACAGAATCAGGTTCTCGTTGTCCGTGAGGCGCTGTCTCACGATACCCTTGAGCTCGTAGAGCGGCGTTGGTTCAGTGTCGACATCTATGAAGTACGCGCCACTCCTCGCCGTCACGATTTGCATGACGTTGTCCCGCTTGACCTGCTTCACGTCTCCCGCCTTGCTCGGCAGGATCATGGGCAGGCCTACCTCCGGAAACGTCGTGCTCACAATAAAGAAGATGAGAAGCAGAAAAGCGACGTCCGACATCGACGACTCGCCGACCATGTCGGCTGATATCCTCGATCTTTTCCTGAATTTCGCCATTCCAGTGCCTTCCCTGCGGTGCGGGAGTCTCGTGAGATCCCGCTCCGCCTACTCGCGGTCTTCCCTACTCATCCATCGCGGCGAGAACGTCAACCAGCTCCGCCGCGCTGTCTTCCATCTCGACCACGAACCGGTCGATCCGCTGAACGAACAGGTTGTGCGCAACCTGCGTCGGGATGGCGATCATAAGACCCGTCATCGTGGTGATCAGCGCTTCTGAGATACCGCTCGCAACGAGCTTGGCGCTGACCTGCTCGGCCTGAGCTATCGCCTCGAAGGCCCCGACCATGCCTGAGACCGTTCCGAGGAACCCGAGCAGAGGTGCGACGTTCGCGACGGTAGCAAGGATGATGAGTCCTCGCTCGAGGAACGACATCTCAATGATGCCCGCTATCTCGATGGCCTTCTGGACGGCTTCGGTTCCCTTCTTCGCCCGCATGAGGCCCGCGTGCAGGATCTGCGGGATCGGACCGCGCATGTTCGCGCAGATATCCAGCGCCTCGTCCAGGCGGCCCTTCTTGAGCGCGCCCACGACCTGCTCCATCAGCTTCCGGACATCCGAGCGGGCTTTGTGCAGAGTGAAGGCTCGTTCGATGATGACCGCGACACCGACTATGGACAGGAACAGGAGGCCCCACATGAACTTCCCGCCCTTGTTGAAGAACTCAACAAGGCCGCTCTGGGCGAAGCCGCGCGCCTCAGGCACGGGCTCCGGCTCGACGGGCTCTTCTTCCAACGCGGCCGCGAGCGAGTCGACGGCCGTAGTGTCGACGAGTCCCGTGTCGACGACCGTGCTCTCGGCCGTGGCGACCATGCCCTCGATCTCCGCCGCCGTTTCAGTCTGCGCTGCCAGCGGGCTGATCGTACCTGTCAGCATCAGCACCATGAGTCCCGCCGAGACAGTCAAGAAGACTCTTCTCATTACGTTGCTTCTCCTCCCCCTTGCCGCGACACGTCCCACCGCGGACAGATCGCGCTTCTCTGTGGCACTTCCTTCTGATCTGCTCAAACACACCTCCAACTGCTCTGCCTCCTCTGGCCACCTCCAATACTTGCTGTTTCCCTGAGCCTGGGAGGGACGGGGTCATGAACCCAACCCCGCGTTCCGCACACCCTTCTAGGTGTGCACCCGGCCCGGCCACGCCTGTTCAAGCCATATCGCAGGGAGTTTACATACCGCTGACACCACTGTCAACCGGTTTTGTTCCAACTCCAGACTAGCACAGATGTTGCGCGCGCACAACACCCCGTGCCAGTGGGGCTTTTTCTGTTGACATGATATGGACGGGCGGTATAATCATTAGTGGAACCCCCCCCATCAAAAGGTCAACCCTTCGTGGGGGGGCACGACCATCCGGCACCGGAAGGGTCGCGCCCGTCGCAGGCCTTGCCTGTGGCTGATATTCTATACCCTGAGCCTGGAGGAAGCACAGTCATGATGTCGTTCAGGAGACTAGCAGCAGGTGCGTTCGCGGTTGCCCTCTTGGCAGTTCCACTCGCGGCGATGCTCTTCCTGACCGGATGCCGGAAGCAGGAGAAGATCTTCATCGACACGAACCTCGCTCCCAACACGCGGCTGACCAGTGCGCCGGCACCCGTTCCCCAACCTCCCGCGCCCCCGGGACCCCCGGTGAACTACAGGATACATATGTACTGGGACGGGACCGATCCGGACGGTTTCGTGGTCGCGTACCACTACGCATGGGACGACACCGTGCCACCGTACGGCGCGGAGAACTCCCCGTGGCAGTTCACCACAAGGAGCGACACTCTGTTCAAAGCCCTGATCGATTCGGTGGGCCAAACGAGGCGGCACACATTCTACGTCCGGGCGGTCGACAACGAGGGCAAGCTCGACCCCATCCCGGCCAGGGTCCGGTTCGACGCCTCGACGGACGTCCCGGAGATACTTTTCCTCTATCGGATCGACGGGCCGCTCGACCCGAGCGTGCCCGATACGCTCTACCCGGACGGGAAGGACACCGTGCTGATGTTCACCCCCTGCCGCTTCGTCTGGGACGGCTGGGACCCGGACGGTCTGGGAGCTCCTATTCACTACAGCTACAGGCTGGACAGCAACCCGTTCTCCGTATACACGGACAGCACGGGCGCGACGTACCCGACCGTCGCGGCCGGCACGCACTTCTTTTACGTCAAGGGCAAGGACGAGACGGGCGCGGAGAACTTCCCGGAGAGCTACAAGTTCGTGATGAACTTCGAACCCGACAGCGAGATCCTCCAGCCCACTGTTGACCCGGACACGCCTCTTGTTGTCTCGGACGGCGACACGATCTGGTTCCGCTGGAGCGTGCGTGACAAGGAGAGGCTCCTGGCGCCCGAGGACACGCGGGTGGGCGTGGCCTCGATCTGGATCACTCTCGACAATGACTTCCGCAAGGAGTTCCACGTCGACACGCTGGCTCAGACGTACGTCAGCGAGTGGTACTTCACGTCCAACGTCCAGATCTCGGACCCCCACTACATCAAGAGTCACAACTCGCCGCAGGGCGGGAACGCACCACACCTGTTCGAGATCAGCTCCAGGGACCTCCAGGGGACGTTCGAGAGACCGAGCGACATCCCCGGTGACAGAGAGAAGGTCGTCTTCTGGTACAACAAGCCGCCCGAGGCGACGATCACCTACCCTGCGCCCGGCGAGACGCTTTGTCCCGACTTCGTGATAGAATGGGAGGGCTTCGACGACGACGGCGACGTCGCGGCATATCAGTTCGTGCTCGACCCCACGCAGAATGCGTACAGGGTGTGCCAGGTGAGTCTCCCCGAGCAGCCCTGCA
>JALGZG010000222.1 GCA_025782345.1 bacterium
CATCAGTCGTACGTCTTCATCCAGACTCGCGAGGGCG
Source organism: bacterium (assembly GCA_025782345.1). Taxonomy (GTDB): domain Bacteria; phylum Joyebacterota; class Joyebacteria; order Joyebacterales; family Joyebacteraceae; genus JALGZG01. Next base: position 38 of record JALGZG010000222.1, read on the forward strand.
TCCTCATCGTCGACCAACACGCGGCGCACGAACGCGTCCTCTACGAGAAGGCCCGAGTGGCGCTCTCGGGAGCCGCGGAGGCGGGTCCCAGCCAGCAGCTGCTCTTCCCGGTGGCGGTGGAGCTGTCGCCCGGGGAGTGGGAGTCGTTCGACGGCGTCAGGCCGCTTCTCGACAAGCTGGGTTTCACTATCCGGCCGATGAGCGGCAGAACCGTGCTTCTCGAGGCCGTCCCGGGCGCCTTCCCCAAGTGGTCGCACGACAGGATCCTCCACGACATTCTCACGGAGCTACCGTCCGGCAGGCGCGACGTCCGCGACCTGGTGGAGAGCATCGCGACGACGGTGGCGTGCAAGGCCGCCATCAAGGCGGGGGACAGGCTGACCGAGGAGGAGATGCGCTCACTGATCGACCAGCTCTTCGCCACCGAGCTTCCGTATTCCTGCCCGCACGGCCGACCGACTTTCATGCGCATGACCTCCGAGGAACTGGACAAGAGGTTCGGCCGAACATGATCGCCGGGCAAGCCCAAAGCTCTCGACACGAAGTACTGACCGTCGTCGGACCGACCGCCGTTGGCAAGACGGCGGTCGCCATCGCTCTGGCGCGCTCACTCGCCGGCGAGATCGTCTCCGCCGACTCCCGCCAGGTCTACCGCGGAATGGACATCGGCACTGCCAAACCCACCGCCGACGAGCAGGCGTTGGTCCGGCACCACCTCATCGATATCGTCGACCCGTCCGAGGCGTACGACGCCGCCCGGTTCGCGGCGGACGCGGAAGAGGCCATCGTGGACCTCATCGCGCGGGGAGCGACGCCGCTCGTAGCGGGCGGCACCGGCTTCTACGTGGCCTCGCTCTTCCGAGGCCTCTTCGAGGGACCGGGACGCAGCCCCGAGGCCAGGGCGACGCTCACGAAACGCGCAGAATCGGAGGGCGTCACGGCCCTGCACCAGGAACTCGAGAGAGTCGACCCCGCGTCGGCGGAACGCATTCACGTCAATGATCTGTCTCGCGTCATACGCGCGCTCGAGGTCTATGCGACCACGGGCCGACCGCTCTCCGAATGGCAGGAGGAGCCCGCCCGGGTCCCGGCGTTCTCCGCGCGCTACGTCGGACTGACGCTTCCCAGAGAGAAGCTGTACGACAGGATAGACCGCAGGGTCGATGCGATGATGACGGCCGGGCTGCTCGCGGAGGTCGAGGGACTCGTGTCGCGCGGCGCGCTCTCACCGGACATGCCTGCCGCGAGCGCGGTAGGCTACCGTGAACTTCTGCCGGTCGTTGAGCGGGGAGAGGGGGATCTCGCCGAGGCCGTCGCGCTCATCAAGCGAAACTCGAGGCGTTACGCCAAGCGTCAGATGACCTGGTTCAGGTCCATCGAGGACGTCGCGTGGTTCGACCTGGACGACAGGACTCCCGACGATGCGGCGGCAGCGATACTCGCGCTCCCGGCCGAACGCGGCCGTCCCACCAGCTGACCGCATCCGACTCGAGAATTCAGACCCTACTGCACGTAGCCCAGCGCCCGCAGGGCCTCCAGACGCTCGGGGCTCAGCTCCGCGTCCGCTGTCTCGCGCCGCTCTGTCGTGGCCAGCCACGATTCCAGGATCGAGGCAAGTTCGGCGACGATCTCGGGACGTTCCTCCACGAGGTTCAGGAGCTCCCCGGGGTCTGCGTGGATATCGTAGAGTTCCCTGAGGCCTATCTCGGGGGAGTCGACGTACTTCCAGGGCGGGAGCCGTACGCCCATGGACACACGCGACGAGAAGGGCTTCGGATTCTCGAAATCGGTCTGAAGGAAGACCGCCCGCGCGGACTGGTCAGAGGTGCGGCCCCGGAACCCGAGGATGTCGTTTCCCTGAACCTCCGCCTCGAGCGGGATCCCGAGCAGAGAGACGATGGTCGGGTAGAGGTCCGCCAGGTGGACCTGGGTCGTCGCTCTACCGGGCTCCACCCTGCCGGGACAGCGAAACATGAGGGCGACGTGCACGAGCGAATCGAAGAGCCGGTTGCCGTGTGCGAAGTAGAACCCCTTCTCGAAGCTCTCGCCGTGATCCGACAGAAGGATGACGAGCGTGTCGTCCACGAGTCCCATCTCATCGAGAGCATCCAGAAGCACACCCACGCACTCGTCCGTGTAGGCGATCTCGCCCTTGTACTTGAGCCACGTCATCTCGAGGAAATCCTCGGGCATATCGAACCCCTGCCTGAACCTATCCTGCGGGTGCTCGTACGGAACAGACAGACCCGTGAGGCCGGAGACAAGGGCAAGGTCGTGCTCGGCGGGCGGCTCGTAGGGAAAGTGCGGGTCGAAGTAGTGAACGAACGCAAAGAACGGGCGGTCACCGTTGTTCCGGATCCAGGTCGCCGCTCTGCGCGTCACCTCTGCCGCCGGTATCTCGACAGACCAGCGGCTGTGGGCGAAGATGGAGACGTAGAAGCGTTTGAGCGCAAGCAGCCCGGAGACTTCCCACGGCCCCTCGGACGGCTCCGTGTAGCTGTCGAATCCCTGGTCGGTGCCGTAGTACCCGGAGAGAACTGAGGCGGCCATGAAGGCGCCAGTGACGTAGCCGCGCGCCTGCAGCGCCTCGGCGAGCGTTACGAACCCTGCGTCCAGTGACTTGGTGTTGGTGTCCACGCCGTGCGATCTCGGGTAGAGCCCGGTCAGCATCGTCGCCACCGCGGGCCGCGTCAGCGGCTCGGGAGTGACCGCCTGCTCGAACAGCAGGCTCTCGGACGCGAGTCTGTCTATGTTGGGGGTGACGCCGTCTTGCGTGCCGTAGCATCCGAGGCAGTCGGTGCGGGTCGTGTCCAGCATGATGAGAAGCACGTTGGGCGGCAAAGCGACATCGCTCCGCACGACACGCTCAACGGCCACGCGTCTCAGGTCGGGTCCGCCGTCGATGCGCTCACCGGCGCGCCCGGCGCTCAGTGCGTAGAACGGAAGCCAGAGCACGACCGTGACGACCGCGCCGGCAACGAGCGCGCGGCGCACACCGCCTCCGCGTCCTGCACGCCGAACGAGAACCCAGGCGAGCACCCCACCCGCGGCGAGCGCCGCTCCATCGAGAGCGAGAACAACGGGCTCGCGCGAGCCACCGGGATAGAGGACGTTGGCCGCGTCTACCCAGTAGAACGCGACGATGACCGCCAACATGAGACCCCAGGCGCCGGCCGGCCGCGTCAGCGCGCTCGCGCCTGAGCCGCCGACGCGCCGCAGAATCGCGAGGCAAACGCCCAGCGCGGCGCCACCCACAAGACCCGTGAGGGCGTACATCAGCGTGTTCCTGAGGATGAGACCGAGGACACCGGGCGACCACGCGACCGGGAGCCTGACGACGAGAACCAACCACTCCAGAGCACAGAAGAGGGCAAGCAGCACCGCCGCCGCGAACGCCGTGCCGAACACCCGTCCGACTGAGGTCTCGGCTCGTTTCCGGTCCACCAATCCGACCTCCCGTTCGTGGGGTGAGAACCAACAGCTCTGAGCGAACCTTCCGGTGGCCCATTCTACCTGAGGGGCCGCCGGTGAGCAAGGAGGCCCACAGCGCGGGCTGAATCGCCTTGACTAGCGCTCTTCGTTGGTGTATCCATGCTACAAGAAAACAAGGACAGATTCGCGAGCGGGCATAACTCAGTTGGTAGAGTATCAGCTTCCCAAGCTGAGAGTCGCGGGTTCGAATCCCGTTGCCCGCTCCATTCTCTTTGGCTGGCCCCCGCCGTCCGCCCAAGCGGGCCGCTCGGGGGCCGCCTGCATACCGGGGCAAGGAATGAGGATCACCAGGGTTGCGCCGGGGAGCGACGCCGAGCGGGCCGGCATCAGAATCGGGGATGAGCTGCTTGCCGTTGGCGGCAGGACCCTGGAGGATGCGATAGACCTGACGTTTGCGCTCGCGTGGATGGACGAGCGGGAGGCGGTCTTCGAGCTCTCTCGCGGGGGAACGTCGTTCAGCGTCACCCTGCCGGCGGTGGGCCCCGGGAAGCTGGGGTTCGAGGTGCGGGAAGCACCTGTGAGAACCTGCGGCAACAGCTGCATGTTCTGCTTCGTGGACCAGCTGCCTCGCGGGCTGCGCAGGAGCCTCTACGTCAAGGACGAGGACTACCGCCTGTCATTCAGCTACGGCAACTACATCACGCTGACCAATCTCAACGATGCGGACTACGAGCGGATCGCCTCACAGCGCCTGAGTCCTCTCTACGTCTCGGTGCACGCGACCGACGACGCGGTGAGACGCGAAATGCTGGGGAACGAGGACGCGCCGCCGATACTCGAGAGCCTGCGGAGACTCGACCGAGCAGGGATAGGAGTGCACGCACAGGCGGTTCTGTGCCCGGGCATCAACGACGGCGCGGTTCTCGAGCAGATGCTGTCGGACCTGTTCGCACTCGGCGAGCTGGTCCAGTCGATAGCCGTAGTCCCGGTCGGCCTCACGGCGCACCGTCAGAGGCTGACGCGCATCGAAGCGGTCTCGGCGACTGCCGCCGTCGGGGCTCTCGACACGATCGAGCACTGGCAGAGGCGCTTCCTCGCGGAAGGCCGCGACAGAACCGTCTATGCGGCGGACGAGCTGTATCTCCGCGCAGGGAGGTTGCTCCCGCCCTACGACGATTACGGTGACTTCCCGCAGCTCGAGAACGGCGTGGGGCTCCTGCGCAGCTTCGAGTTCGACCTGAACGAACGCGCCGGCCTCCTGGGCGACCGCCTCGAACCGCCGCTCGCGGTGACGGTCGTGACGGCGAGGCTCGGGGAGGCGTTCCTTGCGGACGCCATCGACAGGGCACTGACAGGGGTCCATGGACTCACGTGCCGCGTCGTGGCATCGGACAACAGCCTGCTGGGCCCGACCATCACGGTGGCAGGCCTCTTGTCCGGAGCGGACATGGTCGATGCGCTGAAGAGGGCGCCCGGATCGGACGCCTTTCTTCTGCCGGCCGCTGCCTTCAACGACGATGGCGTGACCCTGGACGGCATGGACCTGAGCGAGATCGCCCGCGCGGCGGGACGAGAGAACGTGGTGGCCACGGACGACATTGTCGGGTCCGTGCTGGATATCACGGGCGGCGCTGTGCGGGACGCGGCGACCACGAACCAGGCGGCGTCGGGCAATGCGGCACGGGGTCGCGAGCCGCGCGGCCGCATTCCATCGGAAGAGGGAAAATGAGCGAGACCAGGAGAGGTAGACTCCCGATAGTGGCCATCGTGGGCCGACCAAACGTCGGCAAGTCGGCGATGTTCAACCGGATCACGGGCGCGCGCATTGCAGTCGTCGACGACGAGCCCGGAGTCACGAGGGACCGCAACTACCACGAGGCCGAGTGGAGCGGGCGTGCTTTCGTCCTGGTGGACACCGGCGGGCTCTTGCCGACCGAGGTCGAGGGAATAGCGGGGCTGATCCGCTTCCAGGCCGAGACCGCGATCGACGAGGCCGACGCCATCCTGTTCGTCGTCGACAGGGAGACCGGTCCGACGGCCGTGGACACGGAGATCGCGGCCCTCCTGAGACGTTCACCCAAGCCCATAATCCTCGCGGCCAACAAGGTCGACTCGGAACGTCACGAGCTGGACACCCACGAATTCCACACACTGGGCCTGGGCGAGGCGTCGCCCGTCTCTGCGCTGCACGGCCGCGGAGCCGGTGACCTCCTGGACCGGCTGATAGCAGTCATCCCTGAAGCCGCGCCGGAGACGGGAGAAGGCGTGAGGGTGGCGTTCGTCGGACGCCCCAACGTAGGCAAGTCGTCCCTGGTGAACCGGATAGTGGGGCAGGAGGTCGTCATAGTCGATTCGGTGCCCGGCACCACAAGAGACGCGATCGACACCGTCCTCATGCACGATGACAAGCGGTTCATACTGGTAGACACAGCAGGCCTCAGACGGAAGTCGAAGATCGTGAGGGGCGTGGAGTTCTACAGCTCCATGAGATCGCTCAGGGGCATAGAGCGCGCCGACGTGGTGGTTCTGGTCGTGGACGCAACCGAGCGCATAGTCGCCCAGGACGCGCACATCGCCGGGTTCGTCGAGGAGGCGGGCAAGGGGCTGATCGTCGCGTTCAACAAGTGGGATCTGATCGAAAAGGACAACTCCACGGCGGGCGAGTTCGTCCAACACGCCTCCGACACGCTGCCGTTCGCCAGATACGCTCCGGTCGTCCACATCTCCGCCCTCTCGGGGCAGCGCGTGACGAAGGTGCTGACGCTCGCGGCCGAGGTCGACGAGCAGACGGCGATGCGCATTCCGACCAGTCGCGTCAACGAGACGATAATGGCGGCGGTAGAGCACAGGCCTCCGGCGGGCGGACGCCGCGTGAACATCCTCTACGCGACGCAAACGGGCACCAGGCCACCCACGTTCGTGGTGTTCACAAACGACATCAGGGCGGTCGACCAGACGTACAGACGCTACCTTGCGAACCAGCTCCGGAGGGAGTATGGTTTCGCCGGTACACCCATTCGGATCTACGTGAGGAAGAGGCGCTAGCGCAGGGTCCGAGTCGGCGCAACGCGGCCTCGTCCGAACGAGTTCTGCCGGCAGACAGGAGCACACGTGCAGACGGCTCTTGTGGTTGTCATCTCGTATCTCCTCGGTTCGATACCGACGAGCAACATCGCGGCGAGGCTGCGCGGCGTTGATCTGCGAACGGTCGGAAGCGGCAATCCCGGCTTCACCAACGTCCTGCGCACGCTGGGACCGCGCGTCGCGACACCCGTGCTCATCGTCGACGTGGCGAAGGGCGTGGCGGCGGTTCTGTTCGTGGCCGGAACCCTTGGGGCCGGCTCCTCGCTCGGACACACCGGGATCAGCCTGGCGGCGGGGCTCGCCGCGGTCGCCGGACACATCTGGCCGGTCTTCGCCCGTTTCCGGGGCGGGAAGGGCGTCGCAACAGCGTGCGGCGTGTTCGCGGCGATGGCCCCTCTGGCAACGCTCGCGGCCGTCGTCCTGTGGCTCGCTATAGTGCTCTCCACACGTTACGTCTCGCTCGGCTCCATTGCCGCGGCGCTGTTCCTGCCGTGGGCGATCTGGATCGAGGCCGGGATCCTCGGGACGGGGAGACCCACGCCACTCATACTGACGGCCGGCCTCGTAGCGGTAGCGGTCGTGCTTCGTCATCTTGCGAACATCAAGCGCCTGGCGAACGGTACCGAGAACCGATTCGGACGGAATCCGGGACAGGGAGGTAGACGATGAAGCGTGTCACGGTGCTCGGAGGCGGAAGCTGGGGAACAACGTTGGCGCTGGTCCTGCACGACAACGGGCACCAGGTCGTTGTCTGGGAGTTCGATTCCAAGCAGGTGGAGGCCGTCAGGAACGACGGCGAGAACCGGAAGTTCCTGCCCGGTGTCCCACTGCCCGCTTCTATCGAGATCACTGACGATCTCAGCGTGTCTCTCGACGGCGCGGAAGCGGTCGTGTTCGCCGTACCCTCACACGTAGTCCGCAGCGTGGCCGGAGACGCCGCCGGGATGATCCCGGACGGGACACACGTGGTGAACGTCGCCAAGGGCATAGAGAACGAGACCCTCATGCGCATGTCGGAAGTGCTGGCGCACGGGCTCAACCGTCCGGAGGCCGCCGGCATATCGTCCCTCGTCGGTCCCAGCCACGCCGAGGAGGTCAGCAGGAAACTCCCGACAACCGTGGTGGCCGGAGCCCTTGACGAGACGACGGCCGTCTTCACGCGCGACCTGTTCATGACGGAGTATCTCAGGATCTATACGAACACCGACCTCGTCGGTGTGGAGCTCGGCGTCTCGCTCAAGAACGTGATAGCGATAGCGGCGGGGATCTGCGACGGTCTCGGATACGGAGACAATACGAAGGGCGCGCTCCTGACGCGCGGCCTCGCGGAGATGACCCGGCTGGGCGTCACGATGGGAGGGAAACCGGAGACCTTCGCCGGACTCTCCGGAATGGGCGACCTCATCACGACCTGCATCTCGAAGCACAGCAGGAACCGCTACGTCGGCGAGGCCATTGCTGAGGGCAGGACGCTCGAGGAGATCCTCGACTCGATGGTCATGGTGGCCGAGGGCGTGCGCACCACCAGGAGCGTGGCGGAGCTGTCGGAGAAGCTGTCCGTCGAGATGCCCATCTGCGAGCAGATGAACCTCGTCCTCTTCGAGGGGAAACCCCCAAGGGAGGCGATAGCCAACCTCATGTTGAGGGACCCCAGGCCTGAGCACGTCGGGACGTGAGTCCGATTCCCACTTGTCACCCCGCCTCTGCCGTGCTAGATTGTAGCCCGTCGGGGCGTGGCGCAGTCAGGTAGCGCACTAGCATGGGGGGCTAGGGGTCGCTGGTTCGAATCCAGTCGCCCCGACCACAACAGACATCCAGCAACTCGACCCGGAATGGCCATGTAGCCAATGTTCGCGTTCGCTGTCTACAAGCTCGGAGCGTTTCTGGCGCAGAGATTCTCACTGCCCACCGCACGCAATCTGGCACATGTGGTGGGCAGACTGATGTGTTTCTTCCAGAGGCGAAACCGGCGTTATCTGCTCCGCAATCTGGAGGTCGCGTTCGGAGACGAGCGCTCGCCCCGGGAGCTCAAGCTCCTTCGGCGGAAGATCTTCGAGAACTTCGCGGTCTTCGTGACCGACTTCCTGAGGATGCCGCTCGTCAATCGCGACAACCTCGACAGCTACCTGACGAAGGGAAGCCGGGAGACGATCGAGCGGCTCGGAGCGTACGCGAGCCCCGACACTCCAACGATCTCCACCACGGCCCACGTCGGCAACTGGGAGATGGGTGCCGCGGCCGTCGGTCTTCTGGCCGGGCCGCTGGCCGTCCTCGTAGATGTTCATCCCAGCACGCTCGTGACCAGGTTCTTCGACGGGCGGCGCGCCGACAAGGGCATCGACGTCGTTCCGGTCTCCGCGTTTCACAGGTGTTTCAGATCTCTCAAGAGAGGACACCTCGTTGTCATCGTCGGGGACCGCCCGACGACCGGCCAGGGCATCAGGGTCCCCTTCTTCGGACGCGAGGCTCTGATGCCGGACGGCTACGCCCTTCTGGCGAGGCGCCTCGGGGCGAGCATCGTCGCGACCTTCATGGTGATGGCACCGGAGGGGAAGTACGAGTTCATCCTGGACGACCCGATCGTGCCGCGCATGACGGACGACCTCGACGCGGACGTGAGGGACACTGTCGAACGGGTCGTCGCGGTGCTCGAGCGCTACGTCAGACGGTACCCGGAGCAGTGGTATGTCTTCAGCTCGATCTGGGACACGGACGGCACCGTAGAGGAAGACCGTCAGCTGCTGAGGAGGATGCGGGAAGCTACTGATGAAGACTCTCGTCGTCATACCCTGCAAGAACCTCGAGAGCGAGGTCGGTGAGGTCGTCCGGGGCGTGCTCGGACTCGACCTCGGCCTTGATGTGGTCGTCATCAACGACGGCTCGACGGACGGAACCTCCGCCGCGGCCGAGGCCGCCGGGGCGCACGTTCTCGAGCACGAGATCAACCTCGGGAAAGGCGCGGCTCTCAAGACAGGATTCGAGTACGCGGTTGCGAAGGGGTACGACGCCGTAGTCACGATGGACGGCGACGGACAGCACGACCCGTCGGCGATCCCGGACTTCCTCGACGCTCTGGAGACGAGTGACGCGGACATCATCGTCGGCACGAGAATGCATGCCGTCGGCGAGATGCCGAAGCTCCGGATATGGACGAACCGCACGACGTCGAGGATCGTCTCGCTCATTACGAGGCAGAATATCCCCGACAGCCAGAGCGGGTATCGACTGATCAAGATTCGCGTCCTCAGAGACATCGTGACATCGTTCGTCACGACGCGTTACGACACCGAATCCGAGCTTCTCATCCGCGCGGCGCGGCGCGGCTACAGGACGGCGGCCGTCGCAATCACGTCCATCTACACGGGCGCCGTCAGCCACATCAACCCGATCGTCGACACTCTGCGATTCGTGAGGCTGGTCAGCCGCAGCATGTTCTGGCGGTAAGCACTGGGAGCATCGACTTGGACAGACCCCGCATTCTCATAAGCAACGACGACGGCGTTCACGCGCGCGGCATCAAGGCCCTGCGGAAGGCGCTCGAGGAGGTCGCGGACGTGACCGTCGTTGCCCCGGACCGCGAGAGGAGCGGCGCCAGCCACTCGCTCACGATGGACGTCCCGCTTCGAACTCACCGTATCAAGGACAACATCATCGGAGTCGACGGTACGCCGACCGATTGCGTGCTGCTTGCGCTCAAGCTGCTTCTCCCGGAACCGCCCGACCTCGTGGTCTCCGGCATCAACAGGGGAGCGAACATGGGCGACGACGTCACGTACTCCGGCACCATCGCCGCGGCCATGGAAGCGACGCTCATGGGCATTCCGGCGATGGCCGTGTCTCTCTGCCGGTGCGAGTCAGGCGTCTTCGACTACGAGGCATCCGCGGAGATCGCGCGGGAGGTGGCGCTCATGGTGCTCGAGCGCGGACTCCCCGAGGGAACCCTCCTGAACGTCAACGTCCCGAACGTACCGAGAGAGGAGATCACAGGTGTGGAGGTCGCCCGGCAGGGCAAGCAGGTCTACGAGGAGGCCGTCGTCGAGAAGCAGGACCCACGTGGCCGAACCTACTACTGGATAGGCGGGCAGCTGACGTCGTGGGAGCCGGAGCCCGACACGGACTACGCGGCCGTGTCTCAGGGGCTGGTCTCCATCACCCCGGTTCACCTTGATCTCACCGACTACCCGGCAATGGATGTGCTGCGGAGCTGGCCTCTCGAACTGGTGGTGCCGGCCGGCGCGAACACACCCGGGGCTGCGGCCGTTGAGGCTGGAACACGCGAACCCGCGGCCGACCGATCCGAGAAGAATGAGGGGGAGACCGGCTGATGGACTGGGAATCCCTGCGGAACGAGATGGTCGAGACGCAGCTCGTACCGCGAGGCATCACGGACGAGGCGGTGCTTGAGGCCATGCGAGAGGTTCCGCGGCACCTCTTCGTCGCACCCGGCATGGAATCCCGCGCCTACGGCGACCACGCGCTTCCAATAGGGGAAGGCCAGACCATCTCGCAACCGTTCATGGTGGCTCTGATGACACAGGCGCTCGAACTGACAGGTAAGGAGAGGGTGCTCGAGATAGGCACGGGCTCCGGGTATCAGACCACCATCCTCTCGAGGCTGGCGGAGCAGGTGTTCAGCATCGAGCGCGTGGAGAGCCTCACGGCCCGCGCGAGAGCTGTTCTGGAGCAGCTCGGGGTCTCGAATGTCGCAATACGCATCGGCGACGGCACGATCGGCTGGAAGGAGTTCGAGCCCTACGACAGGATAATCGTCACGGCCGGAGCGCCTGAGGTGCCCCCGAGCCTTGTGGAGCAGCTCGCCGACCCGGGCATAATGGCCGTGCCGGTGGGCAGCCAGGGACTACAGCAGCTCCGGGTAATGGTGAAGAACCAGGGCGAGGTGTCCGTGAGGGACGCCGGAGGATGTGTGTTCGTCCCGCTCGTTGGAAAAGAAGGGTGGAGCAACGAAACGTGAGAGACGACAGAAACAGGGAAGGCTCCGGAGAATCGGAGAACGTGAGAAGCCTGGAAGACGCGAGGTACGAAGCGCCCCGGACGGGCGGTGTTCGCCATGATTGAAAACGTGGTTGAGATGATGTCCGGGATGCCGGAGGAGGTCGTGGCGTTCATCGTCTCGGCGATGCCGATAGCGGAGCTTCGCGGGGGGATTCCCGTGGCGCTGAAGCTGGGCATCGACTGGCGCACGGCGTTTCTTGTCTGTGCGGCCGGGAACTTCCTGCCCATCATACCGATCATCTACCTGATGGGTCCTCTCGAGGGACTCTTCAGACGCTGGCCCCCGATGGACCGCTTCATGACGAGGCTCTTCGCCAGGACGAGGCGCAGAGGCGGGCTTGTCGAGAGGTACGAGGCGCTGGGACTCATCGCGTTCGTCGCTATCCCTCTGCCGGTCACGGGGGCGTGGACCGGAGCGTTGGCGGCTCATCTGTTCGGTGTGAGACCCAGGTTCGCGATACCTGCGATCATCTGCGGCATCCTGCTCGCGGGTGTCGTGGTCACGCTGGTGACACAGGGGGTCTTGCATCTGTGGCGGCTCTAGTGTAATATTCCGATTTGTGTCGGGGCGTAGCGCAGGCAGGTTAGCGCGCACGGTTCGGGACCGTGAGGTCGGAGGTTCGAATCCTCTCGCCCCGACCACACCAACAGGTGGGAGACATTGACGACCCGCCCTGTCAGAATCACGGTAGTGGGAGCAGGACGCTGTGACCAGGCGACCGCCTCAATCGCTGAGCGTGTCGGTAGTGAGATCGCTCGCCGGGGCGGCGTTCTCATTTGTGGAGGCCTGGGCGGAGTCATGGAAGCGGCCGCGCGAGGTGCGAAGGCCGCGGGGGGACTCACGATCGGCATCCTTCCGGGCAACCGCGCGGACGACGCCAACCGGCACATCGACATTCCGATCGCGACCGACATGGGTCACGCCAGGAACGTGCTGAACGTGCGCGCCGCTGACGCCGTCGTTAGCGTGGGTGGCAGCTACGGCACGATCTCCGAGATCGCGCTGGCACTCAAGATGGGCATCCCCGTCGTCGCTGTGTCGCCACCGCTCCGCTCCGACGATATCGTCGAGGCGGACTCGCCCGAGGCCGCGGTCGAGAGGGCCTTCGAGCTGGCGGGAGCCGCGTGACGATGGAGCCCGTCAGGATTCACGCGCTGGTCCGTGGGAGCGTGCAGGGCGTGGGGTTCAGGTACTTCGTTCTGAACGCCGCCAGAACCGCGGGACTCGTGGGCTTCGTGAAGAACCTGCGCGACGGCAGCGTCGAGATCCTGGCCGAGGGACCGCGAGAGGAACTCGAGCGGTTCGCCCGAGACATCAGTGAAGGTCCCAGACGCGGGCTCGTCAGAGATGTGGAGCTGAGGTGGAGCAAGTCCACCGGCGAGTTCGAGTCGTTCGAGGTTAGCTTCTAGGTTGAGATGGGGGAGGCCGGGTCCTTGACTCCTTCCCGAAAGACAAGGGTCTTCGCCGCGGCCATCATGGTCACGGCGATTGTGCTGATGCTCCTCGCGGGCTGCACGCCTCTCAGATCAGGGGACCGCGGTGGAGAACCGACCAGCACGGGCGGCACTCGCAGCGGCACCCGCAGAAGCGGTGTCTACCACACGGTCCAGAGGGGAGAGACCCTCTGGCGCATATCGAAGACCTACGGCGTGTCGCTTGCCGAGATAACGGAAGCCAACGGGCTCTCAAACTACGACATCGCCGTGAACCAGAAGCTCCTGATACCGGGGGCGACGAAGCAGCTGGCGATCAGACTGCCGGCAGGGGGGAAGCCGGACGAGGGGGTCTCCCCGGGCAGTGGCGACGTCAAGCTGGCGTGGCCCCTCGCCGGACGCGGCAGAAACTCGGTCACGAGCGGCTTCGGCCCGAGGAAGAACCCGGGAGCGGGCGGCAGTACGTTCCACAAGGGCATAGACATCGACGGGGTGAGAGAGGAGCGGGTTCTCGCGGCCGGCAGGGGTGAGGTCGTCTACGCCGGGAGGATGAGCGGGTTCGGCAACGTCGTCATGATCGACCACGGCGGACGTCTCATCACCGTCTACGGCCACCTCTCCCGGAGCATCGTGAAGATC
>JALGZG010000176.1 GCA_025782345.1 bacterium
TAGGCCGTCGGATTGAGATAGGCCCCGCCTATCATGGAGAAGCTCTGAATGTTCATGATGAGGATGCCCAGGATGGCGAATCCCCTCAGGACATCCAGCGATACGATGCGCTCGCCGGCGGTGACGGGCGCGGCGGGCGTCGCCGTGGTGGCGGGTGGCTCTGCTGCTGCGGGCGTCTGGGGCCCCGTTGTGCGTTCCATGAAGACCTCCCCGGCAAGTGTGCGTCTTTCCTGCCGGGGAGAGTATCAGAAGTGCCCTGGGTCCTCAAGAGGCCCGAGCGCCATCCACGTGCATGTGGGGAACGGTCCCGCCGCGTGGCGACCCGCGCCGAGTGCTACCGCGCGGCCACCCGCACCGAGCGCTACCGCGTGAACACCATCCTCATGCGCTCGAAATCGAGAGTCCACGCGTAAGCCTTCAGGAAGTTGTGCGAGATGAGCCCGTCCTGAATGAACCCGAGCATCCGGTAGCCCTGCGGCGGCAGCGCCCCGAAGTCACCGACGAGGTCGCTCTGAACGAGCCCGCCGAGTCCCAGCTCGGCGATCTCGAAGGTCCCCGTCGCGAACGCGCCTCCCCCGCCGATGTTCCCTTCCCGAGTCTCTATCTCAGGAATCGGAATGCCCACGTACTCCAACGTCTGGCGCGGCGCCGAGAACGCCGGAGTGCCGGCGAGTCCCGAGTCGACGTGGAACAAGAGGTCATCCACGCCGTTCAAGCTCCCCCTCGCCAACAGGAAGTGTGTCGACTGCAGATAGAACGGCACCTCGTCGAGGACCTTGCCTGCTGCGCCCGCGCGGAAGGCCGACGCGGCGCGACCGGACGGAGCCCGCAGGACGAGTTCCTCGTTCGGGTAGTCCAGCGTCGCGAGGAACTGCTTCAGTACGCCCGTTCCCACGATGCCCTCGAGTGTGTGACCGCCTATCGCCATCCCGCCGGTCGGGAGAACGGAGATCGGGACCGAGTGGAGTGTGACGCCGCCGAGCGCGAGGGACTTCGCTCTCGCGAATCCCACTTCCGCCTCCATCCCCCCGGCGAACATGCCCATCATGGACGCCACGATCTCTATCCCGAGCTCGCTCGCGATACTCGGGTCGAGGATGAACGCGTCACCGCCGGTATCGATGAGCACCGTCACCTTGCGACCGTTCACCTCTACTTCGATGACCGGCAGCGGGTCGGTCACCACGAACGGGACGACGGTCTCGTCACCGTCTCGCCACACCGCCTGGTATGGCACGTCCTCAAACGCCAGCATGAGGTCCAGGTGCGGCAGGCGGATGCCCTCGAGCGCTTCACCCGGAAGGGTCTCGCACAGGCTGTAGCGATTAGTCTGGTAGTAGATGAACACGAGTTTGGCGGCCGCCGCGGTGTTGTCCGGCTCGCGCTCGAGCACACGTCGCAGGAGCTCCTCCGCGGGCGCGTATCGGCCGAACAGGTACTCGATGCGCGCCGCCAGCATCAGGACGTCGACAGCGGGCTCGCCCGCGGCCAGAAGAGGCTCGAGCAGGTCCAGCGCGTCCCCGAAGCGACCGGCCTCGTAGGACAGCTGCGCGTAGCCGTGGCGGGCGTCCGTGTCACCGAGGCGGGCGACGTGCGCTGCCCTTGCCTTCTCGAGGTCCTCCAGCAGTTCGCCCCGGCCCGCGGAAACATCAACGGGGGGTCTTCCCATAACCTCTCTCCGCTCTTCGGCGCCTGCAGTGCTCGACAGCGCCAGGAACATCAGACAGCTCGCGAGTGTGACAGTCACACAACCTCTCATCTTCCGGCCTCCAGGTGATCTGGCACGTTCGGTGCGGTCTGAGGTGTGCAGGGTCGTACCCCCCCTGCACACCCGGTTCTCGCTTGCACACATCTGACAAACATATTAGAATATTGGTTGAATTTCAAATAGCTATTTGAGAGCCGACCGAGAAGCTGGCACAGGAGGTCATCGAGATGACGGGAAGGAAGAAGATGCTCCACATCAGGAGCGCTGGTCAGCTCAGGGCGCTCAGGACACCGCTCAGACAGGAGATGATCCGGACGTTCAGCGGGCTCGGGGCCTGCACGGTCCGTGAACTGGCGGACGAGCTGGGGCGGGAGCCGGCCACCCTCTATTACCACGTCCACGCGCTCGTCGACTCGGGCATCGTCAGGGAGACCGGAAAGAGAAAGGCGGGCACCCGTCCCGAGAGCGTCTACTCGCTCGTGGCCGAGAAGATCCTGATCGACAGGAGGGAGACCTCGGAGCCCTTTCTCTCCGCGCTCGCCGACCTCCAGCGCGCGACGCTGCGGGCGGCGGAGAAGGAGCTTGAGGCTGCTCTGAAGGCGCGCGCTCCGACGAAAGCGGGTGATGCTCCCATCCTCCTCAGGATCACATCCCGTCTGAAACCTCAAGACACCGCGCGCGCGACGAAGATGCTGCACGAGCTGGTCGAGTTCCTCGCCGAGAACGACGACCCCGAGGTCGGCGATACCTACTCGTTGACCGCCGCGTTCACACGCCTCACCAAGTGAGAAGCCCGCCGTCTCGGGCGGGCTTCCAATGAGAGCACGTTCGAGGGCGTCGGCTGCGCCCCCTACAACAGATCCACCGGGTCCACATCCACGGCCAGCGTCACGGCGCTCGGGAGCTTGAGCGCGCTCTTCTGTGCCAGCGCGCCGGCAACCAGCGCACGGGCGCTTCCGCCCCTCCCCCGTACCAGCACCTGCCAGCGGTAGACGCCCCGTATCTTCTCGAGCGGTGCGGGTGCAGGGCCCAGGACCTCGGGGCGCGGGTCCTCCATGTGCTCGGAGCCCCGTTCCAGGAAGTCGGCGAGCCGTCCCGCCGCCTCCCGCACCTGGTCCTCGTCCCTGCTTCGGACAGTGATGCCCACGAGACGCGAGAACGGCGGATAGCCGAGGCCTATGCCCTCGCGCTCGGCGATCTCGCGGTCGAAGAACGGGATGAAGTGCTGGTCGCGCGCCAGCGCGATCGTGTAGTGCTCAGGCAGATACGACTGCACGACGACCTTCCCACGCTCCTCTCCCCGACCGGTGCGGCCGGCCACCTGCGTCAGGAGCTGAAAGGTCCTCTCGCCCGCGCGGAAGTCGGGCAGGTTGAGTCCGACGTCCGCGGCGACGACACCCACGAGACCAACGCCCGGGAAGTCGAGCCCCTTCGCAATCATCTGCGTGCCGAGCAGGATGTCGGTCTTCCGCTCCGCGAAGTCCTTGAGGATACGCCAGTGCGACCCGTGACGGGTCGTCGTGTCCACGTCCATCCTCTCAACGGTCGCCTCCGGGAAGAGCTCGTGGACGGCCCTTTCAACGCGCTGCGTCCCCGGCGCGCCGAACCTCAGGTTGATGCCGTCGCACGACGGACACTTGGCGGGCGCGGGCGTCGAGATGCCGCAGTAGTGACACCGCATCGTGTTGTCGGTCGAATGGAACGTCAGGGTGACGTTGCAGTTCGGGCACTTCTCCGAGTGTCCGCACGAGATGCACTGCACGAACGAAGCGTAGCCGCGCCGGTTCAGGAAGAGAATGACCTGCTTGTCCGCATCGAGCGTCTCGAGCACGGCGTCCCGGAGCACGGCCGAGAAAGCGCCCTCGGAGTCGACCGGCGGCTCCTCGCACATGTCGACCACCTCGACCTCGGGCAGCGGCCCCGCGTCGATGCGTTCGGGCAGTTCGGCGAGGTCGTATTTGCCGTTTCGCGCGTTGAGGTAGCTCTCGAGGCTCGGAGTCGCCGTTCCCAGAATGACCACGGCGTGCTCGAGCCTGGCCCTCATCGTCGCGACGTCGCGCGCGTGATACCGGGGCGATTCGCTCTGCTTGTACGTCTGCTCGTGCTCCTCGTCGACGACGATGACCCCGAGGTTCCGCACGGGCGAGAACACGGCCGACCGAGGACCCACCACGACCGGGAAGAGCCCCTCCCGAATGGCGCGCCACGTGTCGTAACGCTCCGTCAGCGACAGCCCGCTGTGCACGACCGCGACCCTGTCGCCGAAGTCCATCTTCATCCGCTGGACCATCTGCGGGGTCAGCGAGATCTCGGGCACGAGCACGATCGCCCCGCGTCCCGCGTCAAGCGCCATCTGGATGGCCTCACTGTAGACGCGGGTCTTGCCGCTGCCGGTGACGCCGTGAAGCAGCACGACGCCGAACTCGCCCGATGCGATCCTGCCCCCGATCAGGTCGACCGCGCCCTGCTGCTGCGCGGTCAGCTCCCCCTCGTCGCTTAGGCCCCACCCCTCGTGGCCGACCGACAACCTCGGGCTGGGGCGC
>JALGZG010000198.1 GCA_025782345.1 bacterium
GACGAGCATCGCATACGACCTGCCCGAGAGTGGCCGCGTGAGGCTGGATGTGTTCTCCGCGGCCGGTGATCTCGTGGTGACGATCGAAGACGGCTTCCGGGAGGCCGGCAGGCACGAGGCCGTCTGGAAGGGAGTGGACGCCGCCGGTCGGGCACTGCCCAGCGGAGTCTACTTCGCGAGGCTCGAGGCGGGGAAGGAGACGGCAGTTCACAAAATGGTGCTGCTGAAATAGTGTCGTGACGATCACGCTCTTCTGAGGCGGGCGATGGTCGGACCCTGTCGGGCCCAGCCGTTGTCCGTCTCTTCGTTCATTCCCGCCACGATTCATCTTGACCCGTCACTCGGTCAAGAGTAGCGTGCCCCCATGGTCCTGAGTGACTTCGGTCACCAAAGGAGGTGCGCGATGCGACAGGCTGTCCTGCTGTGCCTGGCAATGGTCCTGATTCTGGCGCCCCTGGGAGCACACGCCGAGGGGATTCGCGAGCAGCGTCCAAACCTCGTGTTCGGTGAGATCGGTGGCAAGGCCATCATCTTCAGCGCGGGCTACGAGCGTTATCTCAACAACCAGTTCGGACTCGGCGTCGGTGGCATTGGCTGGGGCGCGAGCGGCGGGGGCATCGGTCTCTTCCCGATCTATGTGGCGTTCGTCCCCGGGGGGGACGTTCACAGCATATACCTCTCCGCGGGTATCACGTACTTCGCGGGCTCCGACAACTGGGATAGCAGTTGGTCGGACTGGTTGGGTACCTTCTCAGCGGGCTATCACTTCCAGTCTGAAGGCGGCTTCTTCGTGCGACCCACCATGAACCTGCTTTACAGGGGTGATGGTTTCGTTGTGATACCGGGCATCGCACTTGGTGGGTGCTTCTAGTCGTCTCGACGAGGCCTCCAAGTCGAGGTGGACGCGATATCCTCCATAGGGGAGAGCCAGCGAGATCGGAGCCGCCGTTGGGGTGCCATCGGTGCGGCCAGGGGGAGGATGTCTGCGTCCTCAGTTCGTAGGGGGAGGTTTCCAATGCGCACCGTCCGCGCGGTGATCACGTTGTCGATCGCTTCGTTGCTTCTTCTCGTGTCGTGTGCCCCGACCGCTCCGGACCAGGGCGTCGTTCACCCCGATGTCCACGCGCGCGCCACTCTCCCCGTGTCAAGCGTGGCAGTGGTGGCTGACGCAGTCATTGTCAGAGATGACCTGGCCCCTGAAGACTACTACGTGGTTGAGGGATCTCGAGATGCGTCGTCGTGGATGCTTGGAAGCGCGACCACGGCAATCGAGAAAGGACGATATCGCGTCGACTTCACTCTCGCGCCGTTCGTCGGAGGATTCCTGGGGGGAGACGAGGTCCTGAAGGTTGCGCGTGACCTTGAGGAACCGACACGGGCGCAGTCCCCACCGTTCTTCGTGTCTCCCGTGATTGTCAATGACGTCGGCTACACGGACGCTCTGGTCGCTGTCCTGAGGCACGTCGCATCGACCGACGTGCAGGGCACGGGCCCCCTCGTGACGTACGCGGACTCAACAGCGCCCGCTCGACCGGACTGGAATCTGCTCTCTGAGCGCATGGGAACCGACTACCTTCTCGTTGCCGTGGCCGGAGGCGTGAGCGTCTCCGGCGGGAAGCAGACGAGCCAGGTCTGCCTCTCGTCCTGTCTCTCCGTGGCGTGGACCGTTCTCCTCAACGCCATCTGCTCGACTGTGAGCGGCGGAAGCGTGGAGGCAGAGTCAGGCGTAGAGGTATACGGGGAGGTGGACGTCGAGACGCCGTCGCAGCTGGCGTCGGTCGTCCAGCTGTTTGACATACGGACAGGTGACGTCGTGTGGACAAGCACGATGACCTACGTTGACATCGACCCGCTGTCACGGGATTTCTACGCAAACGAGTGGGCTCCGAGTCTGCTGCAGCACGTCGTGCACTTGCCACGACCACGGAGATAGTCCTGTGGCGACGGCACGGCTCGCCGAGGCTTGCTCACAGCGGCACAACGTGACACGGGGCGCGGTCGGACGCAGCGCGGTGTGCGGCGTCCTAGTTCTTCTGTTCTGCTCTGCCGGCGCGGTGTCGGTCGCCGAGGGGCCCGTCTCCGGGCCCGAAGAGCAGTGCCTGCCACCGTGGGAGTTCTCGCGGGTGGACTCGGTCCAGGTAGGTGTGACACCGGCGCGGCCGGCGGCCGTAGGTCCGGAGCACCTGGTACTCTCAGTTCTTATGCGGACCTACAAGAGCGTGATCAGTCCGGTCGGGGGCCGTCGCTGTGGCATGCATCCCAGTTGCTCAAGCTACGCGCAAGACGCGATCCAGAACCTGGGCCCTGTGGTCGGTGTGACAATGGCCTGCGACCGATTGCTGCGGTGCGGGAACGACCCGCACTTCTACTGCTTGATTCGGGACGACGGATGGGTTCTCAAGTATGATCCGGTGGACGATAGCCGCGACAGTTGTGAGTAGTCTGCTCCTGTTGTCATCGCCCGTTCTGGCCGGTGATGCTCCGGCTGGTCCGCGGGGCGATTTCGATGCCCCGCAGTCCGGCGACTGCCGCGACCAGATCGGTTTCGCGGACGCGCTCAGGGGAGAGGGCGACTACTACCGCGCGGTAACCGAGTACAAGAGAGCCCTGCACTTCTGTCGCGACGACAGCCTGAGCGCCCGCGCACGCGCGGGCGTTGGCGAAACCTTGTTCGAGGCGGGCAGATACGGCCTCGTCATGGACTGGTACCGGGAACTGGATTCGGATGGTGCGGATCTCCACACGGCGCGGCTCCTGGCTGGTCGCGCTCTTTTCAGGTTGGAACGATACTACGGCGCGGTGGATCTTCTTCAAGCGCCCTCTCGTGACGGGGCCACGTCTGTCCGAGGGAGCGCGGCACACTACTACATTGGTCTGTCCCGGATACGCATGGGTGAACTCGATCTGGCACAGCGGTCGTTCGCCCTTGTTGAGGACTTCTCTTCTTACGCCGAGAAATCAGGCCGCCATCTCGACGTTCTGCGCGATGTACAAAGCCCTCCGAGAAAGAGCCCCCGCGTTGCCGCGGCTCTCGCCATCGTCCCGGGCGCGGGCTACGCCTACGCGGAGCACTACGGGACGGCCGTCGCGTCGGTGATTGTCAACGGTCTCCTGGGTTGGGCCACCGTGAACGCGTTCCGTGATGGCAACAACGGCGCCGGAGGTTTCTGCGCGGTACTTGCCCTCGGCTTCTACGTGGGGAACATCACGGGCTCCGCGCAGAGCGCCGACCGCTACAACACGTACCAAGAGGAGAGATTCCAGGCCAAGTTCCCGGAGTAGTCCGCCAGGCTGGTCTCTCACCCGGCGCATCGCGAGACAGCGCCGGTATGACATGATGTGGAGCGTGTCCCACTTCTTTCGAAGGGAACGAAGCGTCTTCACGGAGGGCGGTGCCTTGCGCTCATACGTTCTGAGTCTCTTCCCACTACTTCTCCTGCTCGTCGCCGTGCCGCCTCGAGCGGGTGCGGAGACTATGGGTCCCGCGCGCCCGAGTGTCGGTCTCGTCCTGAGTGGCGGGGGCGCGCGCGGCGCCGCGCACGCCGGCGTGCTGGAGGTTCTGGAAGAGCTCCGAATACCCGTAGACTACATCGCGGGTACGAGCATGGGCGCTGTAGTCGGTGGGTTCTACGCGTGCGGCATGTCCCCCCAGGAGATAAAGACCAATCTGAGGGCGATCGATTGGGACGACGTGTTCAACGACAGTCCTCCGAGACGGCACCTTCCGTTCCGGCGAAAACCGGTGGATCAGGTGGCCCTGTTCGACTTCGAGCTCGGCCTGGGTCGGCGCGGATTCGAGCTCCCCGCGGGCCTTGTAACCGGACAGAAACTGGGTTACCTCTTTGAGGCGCTGACCCTGCGCTCCGCCGGAGTCGCGAACTTCGACGAGTTACCCATTCCCTTCCGTGCGGTAGCGACCGACATCGGCACTGGTGAGAGGGTCGTTCTGTGGAAGGACAATCTCGCCGAAGCGATGCGCGCGAGCATGGCTGTTCCCGGCGCGTTCACGCCCGTCGATCGTGATGGGATGACGCTTGTGGACGGTGGCCTCGCGTGCAATCTGCCCGTTGATCTGGTTCGATCCATGGGCGCCGATGTCGTCATAGCAGTCGACACATCCCGTCAGCCGGACGCTTCCCAGGAGACCGCATCCGCGGCCACGATTCTCGTCCAGAGTCTCTATCTTCTCATGGATCGGAACGCACAACAGCAGCGCGAGCTCCTGGGTCCCACGGATGTGCTGGTCGTTCCCGATCTGGGTGACATGAGTTCTGCGGACTTCCGTGCCGTGCCCTCCGCCATCGATGCCGGAGAGGAGAGCGCTCGCCTGGTAACTGAGGAACTGGCCCGCCTGTCCGTCGGCGAGGAGGACTACGGGACGTTCCTGGAACGCCAACGGTGCCACAGGATGCAGTTGCGCGGGACCGGGGTCGTCGACCGAATTCAAATCATAGGAGAGTTGCGCGCCGATCCGCGGATCATCGCGGGGGTAGTCAAGACGGAGGTGGGAGTGCCGCTGCGGCTCGATGTTCTCAGGGAAGATCTGGACCGCATCTACGAGCTCGGCGACTTCGAGCGTGTGAGTTTCCGGCTGGTTCCTACAGGTGACACGCAGACGCTGCTCGTCGACGTGAAGGAAAAGCCTTGGGGTCCTCATTCCGTCAGGATGGGCCTCAGCGCGGAGGCCGATTTCCGGGGCAAGAGCGAGTTCACCGTGCTCACGGACTTCCTCACGGTGCGAGTCAATCCGCTCGGTGGGGAGTGGCGGACGAGCCTTCGATTCGGAGCGGAGAACGGGATCTCCACCGAGTTCTACCAGCCCATGGACTTCTCGGGGCTGTTCTTCGTCTCTCCGAGGCTTGGCTTCAACCAGCGGCGATTCGAAGTCTTCACGGACGGGTCGTTCGACGAGGAGTATCACGTTGGCGTTCTGGAGTGTGGAATGGACGCCGGCATCCAGCTGCGGAACCACGGAGAGATCCGGGCCGGCGCTTTCATCGGCAGGCGGAGGGCGGCGCCGCGGGGGGTCTCGGTTCCGGATTCAGCAATCGGGGGGTACTCAGCGAGCTTCACGATCGATCAGCTCGACAATCTGAGCTTCCCGCGCTCGGGTGTGTTCGCGAGTCTCGGGGGCCGGTCCTTCAGCCGTGACTTCGGCTCCGAGGACTCCTACGACAAGGCGACAATCAGTGCCTGCACTGCGGTCAGCCGAGGAGACCACGCGCTCGTTGCCGTCGTCAGGGGAGGAACGAGTCTCGAGTCGGTGCCGCCCATCTATGAGCAGTTCCAGCTTGGAGGGTTCCTGTCGCTCTCTGGCTACGAGCGAGGGCAGTTTCTCGGACCGTACTTCGCGTTGGGCGAGCTCATCTACCACTACAGGTTCGTTCGTGTGCCCCGCCCGTTTGGGACGGGCATCTATGCGGGCGCCTCTCTGGAGGCAGGCAACGTGTGGGAAGACGTGGGCGCCGTCGCCGTGGACGACCTGCGATATGCGGGTTCCGTATTCATCGGAGCCGAGACCCTGTTTGGCCCGCTCTATCTCGGGCTGGGGCTGGCCGAGCGCGGCGTTTCGTCGGCCTACATCTCTCTTGGCATGTCAGTCGTTCGGAACTGATCGGGGAAGTTCTGGATGGCGATACCCGCCCGCCGATGATGGCGTGTTCAGCAGCACATGGCGATGAGCTGCCAGGTGGGCCGGCCGGTCGTCCCGCGCGCTCAAGGAGGTGAAGCATGAGCAAGACCATGTTCATCGCAGTCCTGGTCGTGGTGCTCTGTGGCGCAGCGCTCGCGCAGGCTGAGCCTATCGACGTCTTCGCCGATGAGCCGGCGCTGGGGGACGGTTTCATACGTCTCGGCTGTTGGAACCTCCGCCACATCAACCTGGAGGGATCCCACGTACTGGAATTCCTGCCCGGCGCCACTGAGGAAGATGACTTCACCATCCTGACAGAGACGTTCGCGAAGGCCATCGGCGACTTGGGTCTCGACATCGTTGCCATCTCGGAGCATCAGCGTCGGAGCGGCGAGCCGAATCGCCTCCATCAGATTCGTGATGCGCTCAACGCGATGGGGGAGGGCACGTGGCACGCACACGAATCCGAGATCGGGTACGGGGAGTCCGGGAGTACGATCGGCGGCCTGCAGTTCGCTGTTTTGTGGAATGCGGACAGGGTCACCGTTGACCCTGACGTGTGCACTCTGCTCGCGGATCTGCGTCAGCCGCGCGACGAGGAGACCGGTGACCTCGTGGCAGCGTCGCACCGGGCACCCTGGCTTCTGCCTGTTGTGTCCGGCGCACTGAACTTCGACCTGGTGATCGTTCACCTGGCGTCCGGTGGCGCTGCTCCCCAGAAAGACGAGGTCGACGCGCTTGAGCAGTACATCCGGGACCACCAGGCGACGGGCGATCGGCACCTCATTCTGTGCGGTGACTGGAACATCCGGCCCGACACGAGCCAGGGGCGCGGACGGCTCCAGCAACTGGGGGTCCCGGCAGAGGACGGGCAGCTGATGCGCATCCTCACCGTGGACTGCGTTTCCTTGTCGCTCGATGAATGGGACAGCCTGGACGATCGCGATCTCATCCGGTTCGGCGATCCAGTCGCGGACCTCGTTCCGTTCACGCACTACAACAACAACACGATCGATACGTTCCTCGACCACATCGCTATCTCCCGAGGACTCAACGAGATCTTCGATGACCCGATCGAGGTGACCCTCGCGGACGGCAGCACGGACGTGCGGCCAGGCTTGGGCGTAGCGCATCCGACGCTCTCGGAGCCTCAGTACCACCTTCTCACGGACCACCTGCCCGTCGTCATGACGCTTCGGACGACGTCGGGGGCCCCGGACTCGCCGGTTATCCCCCTCGGGCTGAGGATCGTGGCCGTTATCCCCAACCCGGTGGGCGTCGACTCGCAGGGAGAGGAAGTGTGGCTGCGCAACTACGGTGCTACCGCCCGCTCACTGGAGGACTGGAAGATCGAGGACGACGACGGAGGAGCCTGGAAGCTGACGGCTGATGACGGGATCGTGGAGCCCGGAACGACCGTTCGCGTAGTCAGGAACGGGCGGCCCATGCACCTGACAAACGACGGCGACACCATCATGCTTGTCGAGCCGGGTGTGGGTCAGGTGGACCAGAGGAGCTACGGCAAGGTCTCGAGCGGGGAGATCGTCTACTTCGACTGAGAGCACACCTGAGCTGTCTTGGCTGGCCCATTGCCGGGAGGTGCGGTCCGCCTCCGCACGGAGGTACCCGTGGCCAAGAACATTGTCATCTGCTCGGACGGGACAGGCGCCACCGCGGCCAAGAACCGCGGCACGAACGTCTTCAAACTCTACGAGGCCGTGGAGCTGCACGACCACCGTGTGCACCCGGGTCGGGTCCCCCAGATCGCGTTCTATGACGATGGGGTCGGGAGTCAGGGGTGGAAGCCGCTGAAGCTTCTGGGCGGGGCATGTGGGCTCGGTTTCAGCGCCAACGTCCGGCAGCTCTACGCCGAACTGGCGCGCACATACGAGCCCGGGGACAGGATCTACCTCTTCGGGTTCAGCAGAGGGGCATTCACCGTGAGGACGGTGGCCGGAATCGTCACCAGGTTCGGTCTCCTCGACAGGACCAGGTTCCAGAGCGACAAGTCCCTTCTGCACGGCGTCAAGTGCATCTACAAGATCTACCGGCTGACCTACTCCACGGTCGTGCAGCGGTTCTTCGACAGACTCCTGAGAAGATCCCGCTGGCTGGCTCGTCGCCGCGGCGCGCCGTGGCGCTTCGTCGGAGGCAGGCTTCACGAGGATGCTCCCCGCATTCATTTCGTCGGGGTGTGGGATACGGTCGATGCTCTCGGGTTCCCGGATGACTCAGTGGCGGATCTCGTGAACTCGGTCTTCTACCGCTTCAAGTTCCCGAACTACGCTCTCCATGATCGCGTGGACCGTGCGTGTCAGGCGCTCGCGATAGACGATGAACGAGCGACGTTCCATCCTCTGCTGTGGGACGAGAGCAGGAGTTCACGCTCCGGCGTCACTCAGGTGTGGTTCTCGGGGGCGCACACGAATGTGGGTGGCGGATATCCGAAGCACGGCATGTCGCTCGTTGCGCTGAACTGGATGATGGGGGAGGCGGAGGCGGCTGGGCTCCGGTTCATCTCCGGGTTGCGGGCCGCGTATCGTGACCGCGAGAACGTCAACGACAAGCTGGCGGACTCGCGCGGAGGCCTGGCGTTCTTCTACCGCTACAAGCCCCGCGACATATGGCGTGCTTGCGAGGAATACGGCGTGACACCGGCGATTCATGTGAGCGCGTTGGAACGCGTAGCTCAGCAGACCGAAGGCTACTCACCAGGCAACGTCCCCTGCTCCGGCACCCTTGTCGAGACCAGGGGCGCGCGGGCGCCAGGCCGCGTGGCAACCCTGAGTGGGGATGTTGAGACGTTCCTGACCGAGAGGCTCGGTGAGTGGGCCCTTGCGGCGGGCTTCCGGCGTGGCCTCTGGGGGCCCGGCGGTGACGCACGTGCGCCGCACAGCCTGCTGGATCTGGCACGGCCGGCCGCGAGTGCGAGGTCCGTCTCGCACTACATCTTCCTGGGCGCCGTCGTCGCGCTGGCCTCCCTGGCCTGGCCGGTTCTGCAGGAACAGACCGGGGCCGTCTGGCCGATGTCCGGCGGGCGGGTGCAAGTGCTCCGGGACGCGTTCCTCACAGGCATCTGCAGTGGCGCGTGGGAGGCGTTGCTCGCAGCGGTTCTTCTGTTGGTCATCATCGCATCGCTGGTGACTGCAGTGCGGGCTCGCGTACGTATGGAGCGTGATTTCTCGGAGTTCTGGTACAGCGCGCTGCCCACCCTCAGGAGGATGATGGCCGACAGACTGCCCTAGGCTCTAGGGCGGCGTGCCTGGGCGCCGCAACGCTCTGAGCGGGCTGAGGCGACGCCGTGCGACGGATGGCGAGTGCCTGATCGCTCCCCTTGCCCCGAAGGAATAAACCCGCGGCTTCCGAACCGTGTCACACCTGTTGGACGACCGTTCGCCACACGACTGCCCCCCCCAGGCGCTCCGCGGAGCAGACGGTTCGGCGCGTTTGCGAAACCGCGTTCTGCTGGAGCCTGTCCTGCCGTTCTGCTATCATGAATCAGATCATCCGATGAGCAGGACGCGCGCTGAGGAGAGAGGCCATGAAAGCCATGTTCGATCCTGCCGTGCGTGTGCCCTGCGCAGTGTGTTCAGCAGCGCTTTTCAT
This sequence comes from bacterium, assembly GCA_025782345.1. Classification (GTDB taxonomy): domain Bacteria; phylum Joyebacterota; class Joyebacteria; order Joyebacterales; family Joyebacteraceae; genus JALGZG01. The sequence continues at coordinate 9,239 of JALGZG010000198.1, forward strand.
CCTCCTCGCGGGAGCGCCCGCTCTCGCGGATTCCCCCTTGCTATCGATGCCCGACCCCGCCGCGGCCTACTGCGAGAACCTGGGCTATACCTACGAGATCGTCGATGGTGACGGCGGGCAGCGCGGCGTGTGCGTGCTTCCCGACGGCCGCCGCGTGGACGCGTGGGCGTTCTACCGCGGCAAGGTCGCGCCCGAGTACTCCTACTGCGCGAGGCAGGGTCTCGGCATCCGGACGAAGACCACGGACCACGGTTCCTTCATCACCGAGTGCGCGGTGTGTGTCTCGGAGGAGGGGAGGGAGCTCGGGACGGTCAGTGAACTCATGGGGCTCAAGTTCGAGACGCTCAGGGGCATCATGGGGAGCGCTCCGGAAACGGGAGGCGCTCCGACGGGCGACGACGAGGCCGGCGAGTCCGCCCGCAAGGACCGGTACAGCCCGAAGACGCTGGCCGTGCCGGTCGGTGGCAGCCCCCCAAGCGACGTCCCGCCGGCGAAGTTCGACTGGCGGACAATGAACGGCACGACCGCCGTGAAAGCCCAAGGCAGCTGCGGCAGCTGCTGGGCCTTCAGTACCGTCGGCGCGCTCGAGTGCAACATCCTCATCAAGGACGGTGTTGAGGTCAACCTCTCGGAGCAGTGGCTCGTCAGCTGCAACCAGAGCGGATGGAGCTGCAGCGGCGGCGGGTTCGCGCACGGCTACCACATGCTGAAGAGGGACCCGTGCGGGGGAACCGGCGCGGTCCTCGAAGCGGATTTCCAGTACGTCGCCTGGAACGCACCGTGCGACTGTCCCTACCCGCACAGCTACAGCCTGGACGGGTGGGGGTTCCTCGACAAGTCCGTTGAGATCCCCGACACGGACATGATCAAGCGAGCGATAATGAAGTACGGCCCGGTGTCCGTCGGCGTCATGGCGAACACGTCGTTCGCCTCGTACCACGGAGGCATCTTCACGGGCGGCGTCTACCACGACATCAACCACGCGGTCGTGCTCGTGGGCTGGGACGACAACCAGGGTCCCGAGGGCGTGTGGTTCCTCCGAAACTCGTGGGGAATGATGTGGGGCGAGGACGGGTACATGCGGATCGCCTACCGCACGAATGCAGTGGGGTGGTCCGCGAACTGGGTCGACTACCGGGATCCCATCCAGATAGCGCTGCCCGAGGGCACGCCGGGCGTTGTCGAGCCCGGGGAGCCCGTGGCGGTGTCCGTCCGGATCGACGGGCACACCGATTCATACATCAATGGCACCGGTGTGCTGCACTACCGCTTCGACGGCGGTGGCTATGATGTCCTGCCGCTCGAGTCCCTGGGAGGCGGGCTGTACGAGGCGACGCTTCCGGCGGCTTCCTGCGGCGACACCCCGGAGTTCTTCTTCGCCGCGGCCGGCCTCAGGTTCGGCACGGTCTACGATCCGCGTGACGCGGCGAGAGAGGTCTACTCGTACCCCGTCGGCACGACGGTCCCGGTGTTCTCCGACGATTTCGAGAGCGACCTGGGATGGACCGTGCAGGACGGGCCGGAGCTCACGGGCGGTTCCTGGGAGCGCGGTGTCCCCGTCGGTGGGGGAGACAGAAGCGACCCGCCGACCGACTACGACGGATCGGGCAGCTGCTTCCTCACGGGGAATCAGGACGGCGACTCGGACGTCGACAAGGATTGGACCCGGCTGACGTCGCCGGACATCGACCTGAGTGCGGGGACCGAGGCCGTGGTCGAGTTTGCGTTCTGGTACCGCAATGACCACGGTGACAACCCGAACGGTGACTACTTCATCACATACCTGTCCGACGACGGCGGCGGCAGCTGGACAGCCGCCGACACCACGGGTCCCAGAGCTCCGCTCCCCGAGGGCTGGCACAGAAAGACGATCCTCGTGAGCGAGCACGTCGCACTCACCGCTTCTGTGCGCGTGCGCGTGGAGGTAGCGGATCTTCCCGGCGGCTCGCTCGTTGAGGCGGCGATCGACGACTTCTCGGTCAGCTACCTGTCGTGCGGGGACGCGGTCACGGCGTCGGACGACCCGAGCAAACGTTCCGGCCTCGCCCTGCGACCGAACGCGCCCAACCCGTTCGGACCCAGCACGGTCATCCACTACGAACTGCCCGGCCAACCCGTTCGGACCCAGCACGGTCATCCACTACGAACTGCCCGGAGGTGCGCCCGTGCTCCTCACCATTCACAGTGCATCGGGGCGCGCCGTGCGGACGCTCATCGACCACGAGCACAGGGGAGAGGGGCCGCACGCCGTCCGCTGGAACGGGCGCGACGACCGCGGGCAGCCCGTCGCCGCGGGTGCGTACTTCTACCGGCTGGACGCCGGCGGCGAGACGCTGACCGCGAAGATGATCCTCTTGAAGTAGAGGCGGAGGAGCTTGGGAGAGTTCAGGTTCCTCACCCGTCGCTAGCTGCAGAGGCGACTGGAAGTCGACGCGCACTGAGCCTGCCCATGAGGGCGGGCTCAGTGCGTACGTGCGATGATGTCAGGAAATCTGGTGGCTTCGTCTCTGTCGGCGCCGGGCACGTTCTCTCCCACGGGCGGATTCTTGACTGGTAGGGCCGGCTGTGATATAATAAGTGTGGAATCTCATAGCTTCACACTAACCGACAAAGGGGAGGTCGCGTGAGGACTCGAACGCGTCCCATCGGTCTGCTGGCGGTGACGCTCATCTGCGCGTTGTTGCCGTGGTCCGCGGAGACCAGCGCATACGAATACGTCGAGGACTTCATGTCACTTGAGTACTGTGATGTCGGAAAGACGAAGGCGCTCTGGGACACAACGGATGGGATGATCCGGCTGCACATGCGTCAGCCCCAGATCGTCGGCGACTACGTGACGGCGGGACCCGCCAACGCCGTCCTCGTGGACGGCGACTACGTCTACGTCGCCGCGGATAACACCGGGGGCCTGCAGATCGTGGACATCACCGACCCCACGAACCCGGGACTCGTCGGGAGCTGCCTGACGGACGGGTCGGCGATCGCGCTCGCTCTCCACGGAGACTACATCTTCGTTGCGGACGGCATGTCGGGCCTGGCGGTCGTTGACATCAGCGACCCCACGGTTCCCGCTGTCGTCGGAACGACGTCCACGCTCCAGATCGCCGTCGACGTTGCCGTCTCCGGGAACTACGCGTTCATCGCGGACGGGTCGGGAGGGATTCAGGTGGCTGACGTGAGCGTGCCATCGGCGCCTGCCATCGTAGCGTTCTGTGACGTGGGGAGAGAGGCCAGGAGCTTGTGCATCGAGGGCAACATACTGTACGTCACCGACAAGCTCAACGGGCTTGTTATCGTCGACATCATCGACCCGCTGAATCCGACGTACGTGGGGGCGTTTCCCACCGCCGCGGACGCCAACGACGTCGACGTCCGGGGCAACCTGGCATACGTGGTCAGTTCTTTCACCGGCTGGCCGCCCCCGAACAGGTCGTACCTCGAGGTGGTCGACGTCACCGATCCCATGAGCCCCGCGCTCTTGGGCACACACGTGACGTCCAGTCTCGCGTTCGGGATATGCGTCGAGGGTGAGTATGCCTACATCGCTGATGCCACCATCGGCCTGCGCATCGTGCTCATCAGCGACCCGACCGATCCCCAGCCGCTGTCAACCACCGATACACCCGACTGGGCCACGGCGGTGGCAGTCTCAGGGAACCACGCGTTCGTCGCCGACGCCTGCTTCGGCCTTCAGGTGGTCGAGATCGCTGTAACGGTCCCTGCGGAGGTCGCGGCAACGCTGGACACGCCCGGCGACGCATATGGGATCGCCCTCGAGGGTGACATCGTTTATGTCGGAGACAGGCTAGAGGGCGTGCAGGTGATAGATGTATCTGACCCGCTCGCTCCGTCCATCATCGGAGCCTACGATACGTCTTCCCGAGTGTACGGTCTCGACGTCGCCGGGAACGAGGCCTACCTCGCCGACGGAGGCGCCGGACTGACCGTCCTGGATGTGGCGGATCCAACGAACCCGACGCTGCTCGGCGGCTACAACACGACGGGCTTCGGCTACGACGTCGTCGTAGACGGTGACTTCGCATACGTCGCGGACGGCACGTCCGGTCTTCAGGTGATCGACGTTACCGACCCCGCGAACCCGTCCCTCATCGGAACGTGCAACACGCCGGGGACGGCCTACTCCGTTGCTGTCGCGGGCGACTACGTGTACGTGGCGGACAGGCTTGCCGGGCTTCAGGTGGTCGATGTCAGCGTTCCTTCCGCTCCCTTCATCGCCAGCGAGAGCACGGTGCCAGGGGATGCCAGGGGAGTGGTCATTGCGGGTGACTACGCGCTCGTTGCGGATGTCGGGACGGGTCTTCTCTCCATCAGGATCACTGACCCGACGGCACCCGTCTACGTGGGCGGATGCGCCGTCGCTGACGGCGGCTACGACGTTGTCATCTCTGGCGACTGCGCTTACATGACCACCGGGTTCTGGGGTGTCCAGATCTTCGACATCACTGACCCGACCACACCTGTTCCGCTCGATGACGTCGATACGGACGGATGGTCGTACGAACTGGCGGTCGACGGGGACTACGCCTACGTTGCCGACCACGACGGCGGCTTCGTCGTGATCGAGCACAAGCACCGCCGGTTCGATCTGGAGAATAACACCGCGGTCTCCCAGGTGATTGACAATTCGGACGCCAATATCATCAGCGCCCGGCTGACGACCGTGCAGACGGACTACATCGCGTGGAACGTGAGCGCTGACGGAGGGACGCACTGGGAACTGATCATTGCAGACGGTTCCATGTACGAGTTCGCGCACCCGGGCACGCTGCTCGTGTGGCGGAGCGTCCACTACTACAGCAGCGGGCAGGTGAACCCGGCATGCACCTGGATGTCGATCGAGTACTTCAAGAGCGAGACCGGCATAGACGACGGTCTGCCGACGTCGCTGGCGCTCAGGCAGAACGCGCCGAACCCGTTCAGCGGCGGGACCGCCATCAGGTACGACATCCCGCGGGATGGGCTGACCGCGAAGATCGAGATCTTCGCCGTGAGCGGCAGGCGCGTGCGCGTGCTCGCTGACGGCCCGCAGGCCGCAGGGGCTATGAGCGTCACGTGGGACGGCAGGGACGAACGCGGCCTGGCCGTAGCCTCGGGCGTCTACTACTGCCGCATGGCGGCAGCGGACTACGAAAGGTCCATCAAGCTTCTTCTCGTGCGCTAGCGTGGGGACGGTCCCTGAGGGGGGACTGAAAGGGCTTCGCCGGCTCCGTCGGCGGAGCCCTTCCTCTTTCCATCGCCCTATCTCCTGCTCACTACGAGCACCCGGATGTGGTAGACTCCTCGGACGCACAACAGCCAAACCCACTTCACTTCTCCGGGGGAGGACGGAACGATGCACGCGCTCAACACGGGAGTGGTGCTTATGACAGCCGCGCTTCTCACGCTGGCCGGCGGTGCGGTGGCAGACGAGGTGACCTTCTCGTTCGTGCCGCCGGACGGCTGGCAGGTCGAACGCATATCGATTCGCGGCAGCTTCAACGACTGGGGCGAGACGCCCATGGAGCAGGGCGACGACGGAACGTGGTCCGCCGAGGTCGAGCTCGAGCCGGGGGAGCACGAGTACAAGTTCTTCATCAACGGGGAGTGGCCCCAGGACATGGAGACCTGGCTCGACGGGTTCCCCGTCGACGAGACGGCCGACGGATACTCCGACGACGGACACGGCGGGCAGAACGCGGTTCGTGTCGTCGGGGGGACGGGTAGCGGGGCGCACCTGGCCGCTGAGGAGACGTTCCCACCGGCGCCGGGGCTTCAGGACGGCTTTGCACGCATGCACTACCACCGCCCGAGGGGCGGATACGGCGGGTGGGGGTTGCACGTCTGGGGCGACACCAACGAGTCCGTCGAGTGGACATCGCCACTTCCGCCGACCGGGCGCGACGAGTACGGTCTCCATTGGGACCTGAGTCTCAAGGACGGCGCTGAGCGCGTGGGCTTCATCATCCACAAGGGCGACACGAAGGACCCCGGGTCGGACATGTTCCTCGTTCTGGAGCGGCATGGGCACGAGGTGTGGGTCGTATCGGAGGACCCGTCCATCATGACCGAGCCGCCTGACGTGGACGCTCTCGCACTGGGCGACATATCGAAGCAGCGCGCCTACTGGGCGGACACGACAACGCTGGCGATACGCGTAAGGAAGGCCGAGGGCAACGTCTACCGGCTCCACTCGAGCCCCACAGCGGCGCTCGAGCTCACGACCGACGGCGTCGTTGGCGGGGACGGCGTGGTCCTGACGCCGGACCCGGCAGGCCTGGCCGAGGCCGTCACATCGAAGTTCCCGCATCTCAAGGGGTACACGGCTCTCACCATTCCGGAAGAGGACCGCGACTACATTCCGGCGCTGCTCAAGGGGCAGCTCGCGGTCTCGGTCATCGACGTCGACGGTAGGCTCCGGGACGCGACCGGCGTGCAGATCCCCGGCGTGCTCGACGATCTCTTCGCATATGACGGTGCTTTGGGTGTCACGTGGGACGACGGCGTCCCGGCCGTGACGGTCTGGGGTCCAACGGCGCGCGCGGTGACGCTCCATCTCTTCGACGGTCCGGGCGACCCCGAGCCCTCTGCCGTGATACCGATGAGTGAGACCGCGGGCGTCTGGAGCGCCGAGGGCTCGCCCGAATGGAAGAACAAGTTCTACGTGTATGAGGTCGAGGTCTTCGTGCCTCAGACGGGCGCCGTCGAGAAGAACATCGCGACGGACCCGTATTCACGCGGGCTCTCGATGAACAGCCGGCGCAGCCAGATCGTCGACCTCGCGGACCCGGCGCTCATGCCGGACGGGTGGGACGAGTTCTCAAAGCCCGCGCTGGAGGCGCCGGAGGACATCGTCCTCTACGAGCTTCACGTCCGTGACTTCAGCGCAAGCGACCCGACGTGCCCGGGCGAGTTCGTGGGCACATACAAAGCGTTCACGGTCGACTCGAACGGCACGCGCCACCTCGAGGCGCTCGCGGAGGCCGGGCTGACGCACGTGCACCTGCTTCCGGCGTTCGACATCGCCTCCGTCAATGAGGACAAGTCGACGTGGTTGGACCCCGGCAACCTCTCGCAGTACGCGCCGGATTCCGACAGGCAGCAGGCGGCCGTCTCGGGCATCAGCGGTCAGGATCCCTACAACTGGGGCTACGACCCGTACCACTACGGCGTGCCCGAGGGCGGCTACGCGACCGACCCCGACGGCTCGAAGCGCATACTCGAGTTCCGGGAGATGGTCAAGGCGCTGTCCGACATGGGCCTCAGGGTCGTCATGGATGTCGTCTACAATCACACGCACGCGAGCGGCGTGGCGGGCAAGTCAGTTCTGGACAAGATCGTCCCGGGCTACTACCACCGGCTGAACCGCGACGGCTTCGTCGAGACGAGCACGTGCTGTCAGAACACGGCGACCGAGCACTACATGATGGGGCGGCTCATGGTCGACGACGTCGTCCACTGGGCGACCGACTTCAAGGTCGACGGCTTCCGCTTCGACCTCATGGGCCATCACATGGTGGCCGACATGGAGGGCGCGCGCGACGCGCTGCACGCGCTCCGCCCCGAGACCAACGGAGTGGACGGAGAGGCCATCTACCTCTACGGCGAGGGCTGGGACTTCGGCGAGGTGCAGGGCGGCAAGCGCGGCATGAACGCGACGCAGCACAACATGGCGGGCACCGGTGTCGGTTCGTTCAACGACCGTATCCGCGATGCCATCCGCGGGGGCGGTGCGTTCAGCGACCGACGCGAGCAGGGCTTTGCCACGGGCATGTTCCTCGACTCGAACGGCTACAACAAGGGAGCCGGCCCGGACCGCGGGGCACTCCTCAATCAGATGGACAGGATTCGGATAGGCATGGCCGGTAACCTCGCGGCCTACCGCTTCATCGATCACACAGGACGCGAGATGCGCGGGGGGATGTTCGAGAGCGTCGGCTACGCGGCCGACCCGGGCGAGGCCGTCAACTACTGCTCGGCCCACGATAACGAGACGTTCTTTGACAAGATCCAGTACTCGGCCGCACCGTCGGCGACGCTGGACGACCGGGTCCGGATGCAGAAGCTCGGCCTCTCGATCGTGGCTCTCGGACAGGGCATCCCGTTCTTCCACGCGGGAAGCGACATGCTGCGCTCGAAGTCCATGGAGGCCGACAGCTACAACGCCGGGGACTGGTTCAACAAGCTCGACTGGAGCTACCAGTCGAACAACTACGCGGTCGGCCTTCCTTCGGCCGAGAAGAACTACGATCGATGGGACATCATCCGTCCGTTGCTGGCGCGTGAGGACATCAGGCCGGGCAGGAACGAGATCCTGGCAACGGTGCATCACTTCCGCGAGATGCTGAGGATAAGGAAGAGCTCGCCGCTTTTCCGATTGCGCACCGCCGAGGACGTGATGGCACGCGTCCGGTTCATGAACACCGGCCCGAAGCAGATCCCCGGTCTCATCGTAATGAGCGTCACGGATCAGCTGGATGGTGTGAGGCCCATCGACCCGGTCAACAAGCGTGTGGTAGTGCTCATCAACGCGGCGAAGGAGCCGGTGACCTTCAGCCACACGGACTTCAAGGGCGCCGCGCTCCAGCTTCACCCGGTGCAGTTGACCTCGCGGGACGAGGTGGTCAAGCAGGCGACCTACGACGAGCAGAAGGCCGTCTTCACGATCCCGGCGCGGACGACGTCGGTGTTTGTGGAGAGAGACTAGCGCTGGACAGAAGCGTTCTCGGGCTCGGGGTGGTGTGGCCGCAGGCCGATCCGGCAGGGTACGGACGCGTGACTCGATGTCCGGAAAGGTGACGCGCGATGAGGAGTAGACGATCCCGGCTGTTGGTCTGTGCCGTGCTGGTGGCCGTCGGGCTGCTCGCGCTGGGCCCGCGGATGCGCGTGGCGTATCTGACCACGCTCCTGCTCCTCGAGCTGCCGACGCCCCAGACGGACGGACCCATCGCGCGCCGCCTGCCCGACCCGCAGATCGAGCGGGTGACGTTCGAGGCCGCGGACCGCGCGATGATCGCCGACGTCTACCGCCCGGCCCCGGGCTCGCGCCGTTCGCGCCGTCCCGGCATCGTCCTGAACCACGGCGTGGCCGCCGGAGGTATGAGAGACCTGCGTCTCACCAACTTCGCCGACGCTCTGGCGAGAGCAGGCTACGTCGCGCTGGTTCCCGAGTTCATCAACCTGAAGGAGTTCCGCGTCCGTCCCTCGGACGTCGGAGAGATGGTGGACTCGTACGAGTATCTCGAGCGGCTTCCCGACGTCAATCCCGACCGAGTGGGGTTCTTCGGCTTCAGTTACGCCGGCGGACTCGCGATGCTCGCCGCGAACGATCCCCGCATCTCCGAGCGCGTGGGGTTCTGCTTCCTGCTGGGCACCTACTACGATCTCAGGAGCATCGTCACCTACGCGACGACCGGCTACTACCTGGAGGACGAGGAGTGGGTCTACATGAAGCCGCGGCACACGGGGAAGTGGGCAGTTCTGCGGAACAGCCTGCGGCTCGTAGAGGATGACACCGATCGACGGCTTCTCAGGTTCATAGCGAACTCGAAGCTCGAGGACGACACGTGTGATGTCTCGGCATCGGCCGACTCGCTGGGGGGGGAGGGCGCACTCCTCTACGAGCTCATGATGAACGGGGATCCGGACGCCGCCGCCGGGATCATCGACCGCCTGAGCCCCCGGATCCTGAGCTACTTCGACGAGCTCTCGATGCCGGGGAACATCGAGAACGTGACCGCGCGCCTCATCATCGTCCACGGCCGCGACGACAACCTGATGCCCTACACGGAAAGCATTCTCCTTGCGGAGAACGCTCCACCGAACGCGATCGCTGAGCTCAGGATCCTCGAGTCTATCCAGCACGTCGATCTCGAGTTCAGTTGGGAGGGCGGCCCGGCGGAATGGGTCGCGACGCTCGCCGAGGTCGGCAGGGTCTACTCGCTCATGTACGCGCTTCTGTCGGAGGGGCTGCTGTAGGGGCGCAACGGGGTCAAGCGGCTCGCCGGAATGAAGAAACGGCCCGTCCATGGACGGGCCGCTGTCGTCAGATGCCGCCGGTGTTGTCGTGCTACCGAAGCAGCACGATGCTTTTCGAATCGCACTCGCCGCCCGCGTCCATCCGCACGAAGTAGACACCCGAGGCCAGCGCCCTGCCACCGCCGTCCGTTCCGTTCCATACGATCCTGCTCCGGCCGCCGCTGTAGGTGCCGTTCGCGAGAACCGCGACCTCGCGTCCCGCGACGTCGAACACGGCGAGCCGCACGTGCTGCTCCTCCGGCAGCTCGAACGCGATCGTCGTGCGAGGGTTGAACGGGTTCGGGTGTGCGCCGAGCAACCGCGGCGCGAAGATCTGCTCCGTGTCCTCGGTGTCGCCGGCATCGATACCGGTGCCCGTGCCCCAGGTCAGGACGATGAGCGCCATCGAAGGTACTGCTATGGCCTTGGACTGCGCGAAGCCGTCCGCGCTGATGGCGTCAGGCGTGATGACGCCGGGATTGGTCATCCCGTTGCCCTCATACTCGGTCGCCTGGCTGTTCATCTCCTCGACCCAGTCTCCCGACTGCGGCAGGCCGATGCGGTAGCTGGAGTAGTCGGTGTTGCTGAAGTTCGCGACGACGACGTGCACGGTGCCAGACAGGTCATAGCGCTGGTATGCGATGACGTTGCCCACCTCGTTCATATGGAAGACGTCGACTCCCGCATCGGCTCGCAGCGCAGGGGAGATGCGCCTCAGCGTGATGAGGTCGCGGTAGTAGGCGAAGATGCCCGCGTAGGTCGTCTTCTTGGACCAGTCGATCCGGTTCCCCAAATCGGTCCCGAAGTCCGTATCGTCCAGCCACTCCGTGCCCTGCAGCATGGCCGGGATGCCCGGCGCCGTCAGCGCGATGCCCTGGGCCAGCTTGGAGCGGCCCTTCGCCCACTGGTCGTCGTGGGGGGGTGTCGTGTCTATCGACTTGACGATGCGCTGTCCGCCGCTCGTCGGCCAGCACTCGTCGTGAAGCTCCACGTAGTTCGTGACGTAGCGGCCGTTCAGGTAGTCGCCGCCGCCGTAGATGATGCTCCGTATCTTCCACATCTCCGGGTCGCCGAGCGCCGCGTCGAAGATCTCGTCCCGCAGGCGGTCCGTGAACTCGTCGTAGTACTGCGAGTCGAACCCCGCGCCGCCGCCGCTCGTCGGGCGCGTGACCCACGAATCGTCCGGCAGCTGCTCGGCGATCGCTATCTTATCGGCGAAGCGGTTGTCTATCGCGTCGTTCATCTCCTGCATCAGGCTCCAGCCCGAAGCTTCCTGCGGGTAGATGTTCATGAAGTCGGTGGCGTCCATCCGGAAGCCGTCCATCCGGAACTCGCCCAGCCAGTAGAGCGCGCTGTCGAGGTAGTAGCTCCGGACCTCATTGCGGTCGAAGTCGGCCTGGCTGCCCCAGGGGGTCTCCACGGCGGGGTCGTCGAAGTAGATCTGCGTTCCGTCGTAGTACCAAAGGAAGTTGTCGCTGAATGAGAAGTGGTTCCAGACAATGTCCAGGAGGACCGCGATGCCGTAGGAATGCAGCGTGTCTATCATGTACTTGAGGTCGTCGGGAGTGCCGTACTTCCATTCCGGCGCCCACTGCGTGACCGGGTTGTATCCCGCCGAGTAGTCCCCGGGGAACTCCGTGATCGGGTTGAGCATGACGGCGCTGATACCGAGCTCGGCAAGGTGCGAGGCCCTGGCCGCCACGTCGACGTAGCCTGCCGGGAAAGGCGCGGCGCCGTAAGGGTCGTTTCTGCCCGAGAATGTCCCGACGTGGAGCTGGTAGACGATCATCTGCTCGAAGTCGGGCACGTCGAAGTCGTCGATCTGCCAGTCGTAGGTAGAGGAATCCAGCAGATACGCGTTGTAGTTGTCGCCGGCGTCCAGGGCACGGGCGCGCGGGTCGGTGTTCCAGTGCGTGTTCTGGAAGTAGTACTTGTACTTCTGGCCGGTGGCCGCTTCGGGGACACGCACAATGAAGTGCTCACCGATCTTCGTCATCGGGTCGCCCGTACCCCACCCGTTGAACTCCCCGCGCACGTGCGCGATCGTTCTCGTCGGTGACCACACCCTGAAGACGGCGCCACCGTCGGGCAGGGGAGTGGCCCCTACCGGAGCGTGCTCGAGGGTCGTGTAGTCCACGACGAACCCGCCGTCCGACGGCGGGCCGGTAGTCATCCCCTCGACGCTCAAGTAGTCCGTGGCCGTGCCATCGGTGAGCTCCATGTAGTACGAGAGCCCGACGGAGACTGTCGCTGGGACCGTCGCGGACCAGACATCGTACGGCCCGCGCACAGCCGTCTTCGAGGCAACCGTCCAGGCGGCGGTGCCGTCGTCGACGCGCACGCGGGCCGCGGTGAGATCGTCCGCGTATGTCTGGAAAAGGACCTGGAATGCCTCACCGTCCACCGGGCAGAGGGGGTTCCTGTCCAGCCATGCAACGTGCGAGACGCCGTCCCATTCGATGTTGTTGTCGTGCGCTGCTGCTGCGGCGTGCGCGGCTACTGTCGCGGTGACGAGGAGGGCCACCAGCAGAGCTGAGTTCCGGCGCATCTTGTGTTCTCCTGTGTTGCCGCGTGCGCCGCGCCGCAAGAGCGCGCCGATCCGCCGCGTCACGAGCCTTCTTGACTATTATACACTTTTCTGAGACAGGAGACAAGGCGGACGGGCGGCCCGCTCTCGTCTCGGTCCAGGGACACCTCTTAAGATGCAGGATTCCCCTTTACAGGTTCTGGCCCCGGTAGTACGGTACGCTTTGGTGGGTCGGGAGGAGTGACACCATCGGAGAGCGCAGGTATGGTGCGCTGCTTCCGGGCTTGCTGAAGGCTTGGGTCGTTCCAAGGAGTCTTCGGCCGTCCTACGGTGCGAACGAAGCTGACTTCGTTCGCCGTCCCCCCTCACCGCGGGAGCGTCAGCGGCCGGGCGCTCCCGTATTTCTTCGGGCCGCCTCGCACGGGCTTTCGGCTCGAGCGTCGGTCTGCCAGTGGCGTCACCTAAACGAACTGGCTCGACTCCCCGTGGTCTACTTCGTCGTCTGCCTGGCGATGAAGGAGAATTCCGAAGGGAGACCCCCTCAAGACCGAAGGGTTCCTTGCGCGGCTTCGCGAGAGCCACCCGGGCATCAGGCCCGTGGACATCGCGTGTTTCGGCAGTAGGCGAGGCAACTGGCCCCGAGACTCCAAGGAGGATAGTCCGCCCCGAGTTGCAGTCACTTCTGGAGATGGCGGAAGCAGGATGAGCAAAGCGCTGGAAGTTCTCATGCGGCCATCGGTCGTGGCGGCGATCGCGGCGCTCGTGGTGCTGTGGATCCTGTGGGTGAGTCTCTCACGAGGCCGCTTCTGGTGCTTGGTCCTCAGTTGCGTCGTCGCGCTCGCGCTCGGCGAGATCGCGTGCAGGGCGCTGGGGCTCGGGGCCCCGGAGCGCTTCATCGCGGAGGAGACGCCGGCCAGTGCCGTCGATGCTCCCTATCCCTACGAGCCCAACTCGGAACTGGTCTACAGGTACTCGAGCAATCCGAGGGGCTACTTCGATTCGGAGAACCGCGTCGTCGGTCACATCAACTCACATGGATTCAGGGGAGGCGAACCCAGGCAGGGCGCTAGCGCAGGTCAGATTCGCATCTGCGTACTGGGGGACTCGTTCGCGCTGGGCTTCGGCGTGTTCGACGAGGATACTCTCCCGGCACAGCTCGAGCGGATACTGCGGGAGCAGGGCCTGGATGCTGAGGTTCTGAACTTCGGCGTGTCTGCTACGGGCACGCATGAACAGGTCGAGCTTCTCGAGGATTTCGTCCTGACGTTCGAGCCGGACGTCGTGGTGTTTGTTCTCTTCCTCAACGATGCGCAGGAGGTCGGGACCAACGCGATCATGTGGCGCCCCTTCGCCTTCGCGCGGATCAGAGAGCACTGCTACTTCCTGAACGCGATCATGAACGTGATCGAGAGTACCGTGCGGACGCAGTACATGATCGATTTCTACCGCGGGGGGTGCGAGGACGGAAACCCGGGGTGGATCCGCGTCACATCCTCCCTGTCGAAGGCTCGGGCCATGTCAGAGGACGAAGACTTCCGCCTTCTCGTTGCCGTGTACCCCGCTCTCTTCCGGCTGGATGGAGGTTACCCCTTCGAGGAGGTGCATGAGAAGATCTCCGATTTCTGTGCGTCACAGGGAATCGAGTGCGTTGACCTCTTGGACGCGCTCGCGGGCGAGAGTGACGAAGACATGAAGGTGCACCGCGTGGACCACCACCCCAACGAGCGCGCACACGGCAAGTCGGCGGAGCTACTTGCGCGACACATTCTCCGTTCAGGCGCCGGCCGCGACACCGTGGATGTCTCGGAGGGGCCGCCACGTCCGCGCGGTCACGTCAGGACGGCTGATTGCCCCCGATCATATCAAGATGCCCTGTAACCTCTGGTTGCGGCCGGTTCTACGACTTGACTTCGTGTTTCGAAGCCTGCTAACATCCTTGAGGTTAGGACGGTTCCATGAACGGGGGAGACATGCCTCTCAGGAAGAGACGCAAGAACACCGACGAGGCTGAGGACAAACCCAAGCCGGGGCTGGTTCTGGTGAAGGACGGTGTGCAGCGGGAGGTCTCGTTCGAGGAGTTGGCGCTCTCGAACACGCTCTCTCTCGAGGCGCTCGTCCGGGTGCTGTCCCGGAGCGGGAACGTCGATCCCAACGAGCTCATGGAGGAGTTGGAGAAGGTCAAGACGGAGCGATTCCGGGACGGCATGCCGCTCTCGGACGACGACGTCACTCACTAGGGGGTTTGCTCGATGTTGCTCTTCACACTGCTCGGTCCTGAGACAGCGCACGCAATGGGCGCGACTGGCGCCCAGGGCGAGGGTGGCGGAGGCGGAACCAGCATGCTCATCATGCTGGTCGCCATATTCGCCATCTTCTACTTCCTGATGATCCGACCCGAGTCCAAGCGGCGCAAAGAGCGCCAGTCCATGATAGACTCGCTCACGAGAGGCGACAAGATAGTGACCATCGGTGGTCTCCACGGCGAGGTTCAGGACGTTCACGACGACAAGATCGTCATTCGCATAGCCGAGAATCTCAAGGTCGAGGT
>JALGZG010000038.1 GCA_025782345.1 bacterium
GCGGGGTGGAGCAGGAGCGCGGTCGGCATCTCGTCGTCGACGCCCGTCGGGTCGCCGCAGGGGCAGCCGGCGGGCCACGCGCCGATGTCGGTCAGGCCCACCCCGGCTCCGAGACACGGCGAGCAGTCCTGAAGGTAGTAGGCGCCTTCCAGCTCGTTGCAGAAGAGCGGGTCGTCGTAGATGTTGCCCTGTCCCTGATAGATGCCGCAGAGGCTGTCGCCCAACGCGTTCCCGTAGACGCAGCAGTGGTCGAACGAGACGACGGAGCTCCCGCAGCCCACGGCAAACCCGTCCAGGCTGTAGGCGATGATGGTGTTGGTCACCTGCGGTGTGGCGTTGTAGCAGTGGATGCCCCCGACGTTCCCGCCCGCGTTGTCGACCAGCGTGCAGTCCATGACGACCCCACCGGGGCTCTCCCCCAGGGCGATGGCGCCGCCGTCGAAGAGCGTCGTGTTCCCGACGAAGGTGCAGCTCTCGAGGACCGGACTCGAGTTCATGTAGGTCCACAGGCCTCCGCCCTGGTTGAGTCCATCGTTGCCGATGAACTTGACGCGCGTGAGCCATGACGACGACCCGTTGTAGCAGAGCATGCCGCCACCGCCGGTCCCCTCCCCGACGTTCCAGAGAAACTCGCAGTCCAGAAGCTGCGGTGACGCGCCGTCCGTGCAGCAGAGTCCGCCGCCGGCGTTCGACGCGGTGTTGCCTTCGAAGACGACGTCCCTGATCGTCGGCGACGACCCCGCGAGAAACATGCCGCCGCCCGCGTTGTCGGGCCACGACGTGCCCGTCGTCATCCCGTTCGTCACCGTGAACCCCTCGATGATCGCGGCCGCGGTCTCGCCACTCGTGAGAGTGAAGCCACGTCCCGAACCCTCGCATTCGATGACCGTCACCTCGGATCCCTCCCCGTGTAGATGCCCGGCCACACGCAGACGGTGTCGCCCGGATCGGCGACGTCGAGCCCCTCCTGGATGGTCGAGAAGTGGCCGCCGCCCTGCGAGTCGACGAAGATGAGGCTGGGGTCCCAGATCGTGACGCTCTGGCTGCCCCAGCCGCCTATCGAGTCGGAGTAGCCGCTCGAGTAGGACCAGGACGTGTCACTGATGAGGCCGCGGGCCACGACATCGAAAATGCCGCCGAGCTCCACCGTGTCGGCCACGACATCCCACGTGACGAGGTTGCCGATCCCCGAGCCGCCGGTTCCGGGTAGCGTCTGCAGGGCGGTCTCGCCGGGAGCGAGCGTGAAGATGGGGGACATGTCGATCTCGACCTCCCGGGAGCTGGCGCCGTCCTGGGCCTCAAACGGGTGAGGGCCATGGTAGTAGATGATGGCCGTGACGGTGAACGTCGCGCCCCCGCAGACGTCGGTGGGCGCGGAGACCTGAACTTCCCACGGCATGATCAGCGTGGCCCATCTCCAGCAGAACGTCCAAAGCGTGTCGACCGGAGCCGAGTACCACGGGTCGTGGGCGATGAAGACGTTCGTGCTGTCGTTGTAGCCCTTGACCACGCGGAAGTGGCCGCTGGACGGCGGCGTGTTGTAGTACGTGAGGACCAGAAGCGGGTAGTCGGAGCTGATGAGCGTCTTGAGGTCCTCGTAGCGCGTCGCGAAGTCGGGGTCGGTCGGGGTGTCGAGCGACCACCACTGGTCCAGCGCCGCGTAGCCGAGCTTGCGCTCGTCGTAGCCCTGAAGCGACGCGTTCTGAATGGCCGTGCTCACGGCGCTGAAGTGGCCGCTGCGCCTGATGTCGGAGTTGTAGCTGCCGCCGGGGCTCAGGCAGTTGGCGACGTCGGCAATGTCCTGCTGGTCGATGTCCGCTCCCCAGTGGTCCATGACCATCTCGGCGGAGGCCGGGCCGCAGTCGTAGCCGCCCTGCTGAACGTGGTAGGTTCGTACGACCGCTGCGGTGGTGAGATGCTCTCGTCGAGTCCGACGTGGATGTCCGAGGGGTCCGCGATGTTGACGAACACCTCCCGGCCGCCGGGCTCACCCGTGTGCCAGTAGAGGTGCTTGTTCGGCATGCCGACGGCGCGGAGGTCCGACGGCGAGAGGCGCGTTCCGAGCGCGTCCGAAGCGGTTCTGGCCGCGGCCTCCCGCGTGACGCGCGGGAAGTCGCCGCTCTGGGAGCGGTTCCCGAACGCCTGCCAATCTCCGGTCACGGCGTCGACAGTCACGAACGTCGCGTCGCCGCGCTCGGATTCGAGGGGGGTGTAGTAGTACGACGGCTCGAGGTCGGGGTAGGTGTGGACGAGAAGGGGCGTTCCGGGAGTGACGTCCCCGTCGGTCCAGGCAGCGCACCCTCCGGGGGCGTGCGGGTGTCGCGCCGAGTAGCCGCCGACGCGGGCGACGAGTTGCTCAGCTGCCTCGATTGCGTCTGTCTCAGTGATGGGTGCTGCGGCGAGCGCGAGGGAGGGGACGGCGACGGCGAGCGCCGACAGTGCCAGTACGACCGAGACGGACACGGCTATCCGTTTCACGGCTACCTCCTCTGGCTGGGTGTTCCGAGTCCCGTGGGCATTGCGATTCGTAGGGACCGCAGATGGGGGGGCGATAGGGGGTGCGGTCAGTGAAGACAACGTATTATACTACTCGGCGCGGGGGGAGTCAATGAATCATAGTCAAGAGCATGACAACTGAGCCCGCAGATCGCAGCTGAACAGCCAGTTAGGAATACTGTACGGTGATTATTGTGGCAACGCGCTCCGTGTGGTGACATTATGGAGAGGAAAGAGAACCACCACATTCCTGTGGAAGGGCGAGTCCCACAGGGGACGCCCGACGGCTGGCTGATGCCATCACTGAGGAAGGAGGCGCCAGCGAGACACGACTGAGATAGAGACTTCGGTCTTTGCCTCCAATCAGTTCCACTTCCAGGTGAGGAA
>JALGZG010000217.1 GCA_025782345.1 bacterium
CAGGAGTCTGCGATCTCTCCCTCTCGTGGCCGGTTCTATCAACCGCGGAGGTACGTTTTGCGCATAACGGGCATCGCGCTGGTGACCATTCTCCTTCTTGCCGTCGCAGTCAGCGGGGCCGAGACCATCGCTCTCGACACGGCGGCCGAGGGGCTGTCTGTTCGCGTCGTCGACTCGAACGTCGAGACGACCACCATCGAGTACAAGTTGGGCAGCTTCTCCAGCGAGCCGATCAACATCGACGGAGAGAGCTTCTTCTCCGTTGGTCTCGGGGGGGAGAGCACCACTCTTGAGCGGGGCTTCCCGCAGCTTCCCAACATCTGCCGCAGCATCGTCATTCCGGACGACGCTGAGATGGCCGTTCGAGTGCTCTCGTCGCACTTCGTTGAGTATCCCGATTTCCGGGTTGCACCCTCCAGGGGTTCCATTCCCCGCAACGTCGACCCCGCGACCGTCGCGTACGCTTTCGACGCGTTCTACGCGTCGGACGAGTGGTACCCGGAGGAACTCGCCTACGCCCGCGACCCCTACGTAATGCGCGACATGAGGGGCACGGTTGTCGTCGTCAATCCGTTCCAGTACAACCCGGCCACGCGTACCCTCCGCGTCTACGACCGCGTCACCCTGGAGGTTTCGAAGATCGGTCCAGGGAAGGTCAATGTCCTGACGCATCGTCCAGCAACCATGAACACCGAGTTCAGGAAGATCTACGAGCGCCACTTCCTCAACTTCGGCAGTGTTTCACTCGACAGGTATCCTCCAGTTGCGGACGGCGGCAACATGCTCATCATCTGCTACGATGACGCCGGCTTCCTGGCGGCGATGCAGCCGCTGGTCGACTGGAAGAACCAAATGGGCGTTCCGTGCGAGATGGTCACGACGACGGACGCGGGCGGCTCGGCGGCGGCGTTCGACGCCTATATCGAGCAGTACTACAACGACCACGGTCTGACCTACGTGCTCCTTGTCGGCGACGCGGCCCAGTGCCCGAGCCTCTACGCACACGGAGGCTCCTCAGACCCGAGCTTCACGCTCATCACGCCCGGTGACGTCTATGCCGATCTCTTCGTCGGACGCTTCTCGGCCGAATCCCCATCGCAGGTCGAGACTCAGGTCCTCCGCACCATCGAGTACGAGAAGATGCCGCAGGCCGGGGCCGACTGGTATCACAAGGGCATGGGTGTCGCATCGAACCAGGGGCCCGGCGACGACGGTGAATACGACAACGTGCACGTGGACAACATCCGCGCTGACCTCCTTGCCTTTACCTACACGGAGGTCGATCGGATCTACGATCCCAGCGGCACTGCCTCCATGGTCTCGAGCGGCCTCAACAACGGTCGCAGCGTCATCAACTACACGGGTCACGGCTCCACGATAGCGTGGGGCTCGACGGGCTTCTCGAACACGCACATCAACGCGCTTGTGAACGACAACATGCTGCCGTTCATCGTGAGCGTTGCGTGCCTCAACGGTCGGTTCGACGGCAACACCTGCTTCGGCGAGACCTGGCTACGAGCGACGAACGGGGCCGAGCCCACGGGCGCGATCGCCGCATACATGTCGTCGATCAACCAGGACTGGAACGAACCGATGGACGCCCAGGACGAGATCGCCGACCTTCTGGTCGGCACCTCCACCGAGAGCGTGCGCCGGACGTTCGGCGGCCTGTGCTTTAACGGCAGCGGCCACATGCTCGACGAGTACGGCGCCGCCGGCGAGGACGACTTCCTGACGTGGCACATCTTCGGCGATCCGTCGCTCAGAGTCATGACCGACACGCCCGTGGCCCTCACGGTCACCCACGATGCCGACATCGACGCCTTCGCCTTGACGTTCGAGGTGACGGTCGAAGGCGTGCAAGGTGCGCTCGCGGCTCTCTACCACGACGGCGTTCTCTACGGCTCGGCCCTGACCGCGCCGGACGGAGTGGCGACCATCGACGTCCTGGCGCCGCTGCCTGAGTACGAGGATATCACTGTCACGGTGACGTCTTTCAACGCTCTGACGCACATCGGGACTGTGAGCACAGGGGGCGCCTACCTTCCCATCATCTCCGTCGATCCGACGTTCTTCGACGAGTTGATGCAGCCGGACGACGTGCGAGTCGATACGCTCACGATCGAGAATATCGGCGACCCGCTCTCCGTTCTGCACTACGACATCGAGGTCGTGGCATCTGGGGCGAGGAGTCGCGCGGGGCGCGTCGTGAGCATCAGGGAGGCGACACCTGTCTGGGACGAGTCGCGGGCATGGCTCCGCCTCCTGAGCCCGAACGGCGGTGAGAGCTGGGCCATCGGAGACGAGCACGACATCACCTGGGATTCGGGTGGACAGATCGGCTTCACCAAGATCGAGTACTCGACTGACGCCGGTTCGAGCTGGGTGAGCATAGTCGACGGCACACTGGACAGCGGCGTCTACCCGTGGATCGTCGATGCACCGTCGTCGGACGACTGCTTGGTCCGTGTGAGCAAGAGTGCGGATTCCAACACCAATGACACGAGCGACTGGGCGTTCTCGGTCTACGTGGAGATCAACTGGCTGTCTGTGGCGCCCCTGACCGGTGACGTGTCTGTGGGGGGCCGTGCCAACGTCGAGGTCACCTTTGATGCCACCGGCCTTGGTACGGGTGACTATTCCGCCGACATTATCATCTCGAGCAACGGCGGAGATCCAGTGACCGTTCCGGTGGCACTGCACGTGGGCGCGACGGGCGTCGACGACGGTGAGTTCGACACGCCATCGATGTACGTGCTCAAGGGCGTGAACCCGAATCCGTTCAATCCCGTGACTACCGTGACCTACGGGGTTCCCACGGACGCCTCGGTCCGCCTCGCCATCTACAGCGTCGCCGGTCGTCTGGTGCGCACGCTCGTGGACGGGGAAGTCGGGGCCGGCAACCGCACAGTCGTGTGGGACGGCCGTGACGACCGTGGGCGCGAGGTCGGAAGCGGTGTATACTTCTGCCGGATGGAGGCCGCGGGCTTCGGCGACACCGCGAAGATGGTGTTGATGAAATAGTGGGATCGGTGCCGGTGAAGCGACACTGTGACAACTGCGCGTTACACTGAGGCGGGCGGCGGCCGAATCGGAAGCATCGGATCGACCGGGCTCGCCTCAGTTTCTTTCAACACGGAGGTTCCAGATGCCGGTTCGTCCTCTCGTCCTAGCGGCCGCCGTACTGGTGATGGCACTGCCCTCCGCTGACAGTTGGGCCGACGCTGTGGTGGCCGACCACACGATCGTCGCCTCCTTCGAGCACATCCCCGCTGCCACGGTGGAGGACGTAAAGACCGGCTTCAGGATGTTCTACGGCCACACATCGCACGGAAGCCAGATCGTGACCGGGATGTCCATGGTTCGAGAGGAAGATCCTCTCTTCGACTTCAACAACGGCCCCGGCACATTCCAGTTCAGCGAGTACAGTGACGACCTCGGTCACAACGGAGATGTGTCCTGGGTTCCGATAACGCGCGCCCGGCTGGACGAGCCGGGTTCCGACATCAACCTCGTGATGTGGTCGTGGTGCGGGGGAGTCTCGGACAACACCGAGGAGGGCATCAACACTTACCTGAGCGCAATGGACAGCCTGGAGCAGGACTACCCGGATGTGGTCTTCGTGTACATGACCGGGCACCTGGACGGCACCGGGCCCTCGGGCAACCTCTACGTGCGCAACAATCAGATCCGGGACTACTGCGTAGCCAACGACAAGGTCCTGTTCGACTTCGCTGACATCGAGAGCTACGACCCGGACGGTGTCTGGTATCCGGACGGGGGAGACGGCTGCGAGTGGTGCTACGAGTGGTGCGCCGCGCACACGTGTCCGACCTGCCCCGCGTGCGCACACTCCCACTGTTTCAACTGCTACCTGAAGGGGAAGGCGTTCTGGTGGATGCTCGGCGCGGTGATCTCCGGCATGGACGCCGGTATCGACGAAGGCACGGTCGGCCCGAGGCTGGCCCCCAGCTGCCCCAACCCGTCCGACGCAGGTTCTGAGATCACCTTCAGTCTCCCGTCTCCTGCAGACGTCAGGATCGATATCTACAACACGCGCGGACAGAAGGTCGCGACGCTTCTCGACCGCCACGTGACCGCGGGGGACCACTCCATGCGATGGGACGGTCGAGACAGCCGGGGTGTCGACGTTGGAAGCGGTGTCTACTTCTGTCGGGTGGAGGCGGATGGCCTCGACGATACCGCGAAGATGGTGCTGATCAGGTAAT
>JALGZG010000146.1 GCA_025782345.1 bacterium
ATCGACAGCTGGTTGAGGGCGGAGCCGCCAGCGTCGGGAGAGGCAGGCTACTACCTCGTGCAGCTTGCGGGAGCCTCGACGCCCGAACGCAAGGCCGCGGTGGAAGCGCTCGGCGGCGAGCTCATCGCCTACGTGCCGGACGACACGTGGATCACGAGGATCCAGGGAGACCTGTCGGGGTTGCTGCTCGCTTCGCCGGAGGTGGCGTGGGTGGGCGCGTTCCACCCGGCCTACAAGATCTCTCCCACCATCGGCACTCACGAGTTCAAGAACCCGAAGCGCGCGGGCGATTCGTTTCTGACCCTGCGTGTGCGCGTCTTCGATGACCTCGCGGGGACCGCGCTCGTGATCGAGCGGCTCGGCGCTGAGGTGCTCGAGGCGAGCGACGACGGGTTCCAGAAGCTCCTCCTGGTACACGCTTCCAGACAGGCGGTCAGCGCCATCGCACGTGTGCCCGAGGTCTGGTGGATCGAGGAGAAGCCGGAGTTCTACCTCATGAACGACACCACGAAGTGGGTCGTGCAGTCTAACGTCAGCGGCAGCACACCGATCTGGAACCACGGGATTCACGGAGAGAACCAACTCGTGGCCGTGATGGACTCGGGGCTGGACTACAACTCCTGCTGGTTCAGGGAGACGGGCGGTGCCGCTCCGGGGCCGTCTCACCGCAAGGTCGTCGACTACACGGTCTACGGCGGCGGAGTCGCGTACGACGGATGCGACACGGGGCACGGCACGCACGTCTGCGGGACGCTTGCGGGCGACCAGTCGTACATCAACGCCGGCAACTACGACTACAACGGCATGGCCTACAGGGCCAAGCTGATGATGCAGGACGTCGGCGCGGACGACGAGTGGGCATGCATGGTAGGCGAGGTCTTGATACCGACGAGCCTCAGCTCCGCGTACACCAACGCGTACGGACTCGGCGCGCGCATACACTCGAACTCGTGGGGCAGCACCGAGAACTCGTACGATTCATACTGCGTGGACATAGACAACTTCATGTGGAACAACCCTCAGTTCCTCGTCGTTTTCGCGGCGGGCAACGGGGGGCCAGGCGGCAGCACGGTCGGATTCCCCGGCACGGCAAAGAATTGCATCACGGTCGGCGCGACACGCAGGCCGCCGGGCCAGGACGTGATGGCCGGCTACTCCAGCAGAGGGCCCGCGCACGATGGGCGCTACAAACCAACGGTGACTGCGCCTGGCGGCGAGGCCGGCTACGGCTACGTCAACTCGGCCGACAACGATCCGGGCAGTCCGCCGGCCCTGACCTGCAACATGGTCAGCGACCCGTTCCAGGGCACGTCGATGGCGGCCCCGGCGGTCGCAGGGCTTGCGGCCCTGACGAGGCAGTATTTCGAGGAGGGCTGGTTCCCCTACGGCACACCCACCACCGGCGAGGAGTTCACGCCCAGCGCCGCACTGGTCAAGGCGGCGATCGTGAATTCCGGAACCGACATGGCAACGGCCGACATCCCCAACCACAACGAGGGATGGGGCCGTGTGCTCCTGAACGACGTCCTGTACTTCGACGGTGACGCGATAGAGCTGAAGCTGGTGGATGAGGCCGGAGGCGTTTCCCACGGGGGCACGAACAGCCACTCGTTCACGGTGGACAGCTCGTCCGTGCCGCTCGAGATCGTGCTGGTGTGGACGGACTATCCTGCGACCGCCGGCACGGGCGCCGCGCTTCAGAATAACCTCGACCTGACGGTCACCGCGCCGGGCGGGATGCAGTACAGGGGCAACGTCATGAGCGGCGGGCAGTCGATCTCAGGGGGCTCGCACGACATCAGGAATGTCGAGGAGGTCGTGCGATTCAACGCACCAACCACCGGAACGTATTCGGTCCGCGTGGACGGGACGAACGTGCCCCACGCGCCGCAGCCGTTCGCGCTGGTCGTCACGGGGTCGTTCGCCAACTGGCCGCCTCAGAGCGGAGTTGAGGATGACCCGATGGCCGACGGCAGGGCGTTCGCCATCGATGGCATCTCGCCCAACCCGTTCAACCCCCAGGCTGTGATCTCCTACACCCTCTACTCCGTTGAGACGGGCCAGGCGCACGTCACGCTGCGTGTGTTGAGCGTGGACGGACGCGTCGTCAGCACGCTCGTCGACAGGGTCCAGGACCCCGGCCGCCACGAGGTCGTATGGAACGGCACGGACGCCGACGGCTTCCCCGTCGCGAGCGGCATCTACTTCTGCGACCTGTCGTACGGCGGAGAGAGAGACACCAGGAAGATGACGCTCCTGAAGTAGCGGGCCGCGTGACACACCCTCCGGTCGCGGGTGCGCGGCGGTGACAGGACGCGAAGAGGCCTCCGCCTTGAGTGCGGAGGCCTCTCTCATTCCGTGCGGAACCGCATCCAGAAACCGAAACCTCCTCTGAACCTGCCGGCCGTCTCTCAGAGCGCCTCATCGGCAGACCGCGCCGCCTGCTCTCTTCTCCGCGACAGCAGAGCATGTGTCACGTACAGAATCCCGGGTATCGCCACCATCATCGCAATGGGAAGGATCCCGGGCACGAAACTCACATACGCCCACCACCCGAACAGACACACGATGGCGAGAACGCCCCCGACCAGTCCCCAACGGAAGGCGAGCGCGTACGCCACGAACACACCGAAGGGGAACATCGCGAGCCCCAGCCACTCCGTTCCCGTCGGCATCGGCTCGCCGGCGGGGTGGACGAAGTTGACCACGATCACGAAGACGAGCACCGCGACGAATACCCCACCAGTGATACGGGCGCTCCACAGAAGAGAGCGAAGGCCGCGTCCTGCTCCTTCAGCCGAATCAGCCATCTGACCCCCATCCATCCGCAACTGCGCCTAGTCGAGCTGTCTCATCAGCACTTCGACCGCGCGCTCGAGCTGCGCGTCGGCGCCTTCCGACGATTCCTCCGGCACCGCGTCGACCCTGACGTCGGGCTCGATGCCCCAGTTCTCCAGGTTCCTCCCTGTAAGGTCGTACCAACCCGAGCCGGGCACCCGGAACATGGTGCCGTCGATGAGCGGCACGTCGTTCGTGCCTATCACCGCGCCGAAGGTCGGCGTCCCGACAACCGGTCCAAGTCCCAGCGCCTTCCAGCCCATCGGGAATATCTCGGCGTCACTGTAGCAGCTTTCGTCTATCACGAGCGCGAGCGGCATGGTGTAGAGCTCGAGCGGGTTGTAGGAGGGCGGCCTGCCGCGCGACATCGTGTACCCGTACACCCGCCTGTCGAGGTAGCGCAGGATCCCATCGTGAACCGAGCCGCCGCCGTTCCCGCGGATGTCCACGATGAGCCCGTCCTTGTCCTTGCCCTGGGCGAAGAGATCTTCCTCAAACTGGAAGAGGTTACCGGTGCCCATGCCCGCGATGTGCAGGTATCCGAGCCTGCCCCCGGAGAGCCTCTCGACCTTCTCCCGGCGCTGCCTCACGCGGTCCTCGTAGACCAGCGTGCGCACCGAGCCCACAGGCCGGATCCTCACCTCGCGACGGTCTCTGCCGCCCGCTGACGATGCCACCTCGATCAGTATCTCATCGGCGGCGGTGTCCTCGAGCAGCTTGTGGTAGTTCTCGCCGGGCGCTATCTCGTGCCCCGCGATGGAGAGGATGTAGTCGCCGGCGACGATGCGCTCCCGCTCGGCCGGGCTGTCGGGTATCACTTTCCTCACGAGAACGCCGGGTCCGTCGTACCGCTCATCATGGTAAACACCGAGCCGTCCCGTCGACACGCCTCCCCCGCCCCACTTGTAGATGCCAAGGTGCGACGCGGACAGCTCACCGAGCATCTCCCGCACGACCGCACGGAACTCCTCCTCGGTGTACGCCGCCATCGCCAGAGGCTCGTACTTGTCACGTATGGCGGCCCAGTCGACACCGTGGAACTCGGGGTCGTAGAACCCGTTCAGGAGCAGCCGCCACGCCTCTGTGAACATCACCGCCCGCTCCGCGGGTGTGTTGACCGTCGTCCTGACGGAGAAGCCGACGACGCCGCGGCCTGTCACGTCGCCGGAATCGGGATCGATGCTGACGCTCGAGATCCTGCGCCCGTCGATGTAGTAGCAGGTTTTGCCGTCCTGGTCCCAGTAGAGGTCCCTCGGATCGCTTCCGCCCTGCGAGACCTGCGTCAGGCTGCTGCCCTTCCAGTCGACCAGCCACAGGTTGTCTCGCTGGAGGCTTCGGTCGCGGAAGGCGTAGTAGTGCCCGTCGGGGGTCTGTGCGTAGAAATCGTAGCCTGCGCTCGTTGATACGGTCGAAATCGATGGCAACGTTGACGCCCTCGTCCTCATCCTCGTCTTCTCCCTCATCTTCTCCGTCGCCGGCCGCGTCTTCGGCCTCGTCCTCCGCGTCCTCCTCGCGCTCCTCGTCGGTCTTCCAGTAGTCGTCCTTCAGCAACCAGATGTACTTGAGCGCGTATCGACCGTCGTCGGTCCTGTCCTCCGCGTCCTCCTCGCGCTCCTCGTCGGTCTTCCAGTAGTCGTCCTTCAGCAACCAGATGTACTTGAGGGCGTATCGACCGTCGTCGGTCCTGGACGCGAACGAGAGGCGCTTCCCGTCGTCGGACCACTGCGGTTGGAAGTCGTCGTTCGGATGGTCGGTGACATCGACGGGCTCCCCGCCCTCCGCGGGCACTACGAAGATGTCCTCC
>JALGZG010000056.1 GCA_025782345.1 bacterium
TCCATTATGTGCGTGGCCCCGTCCAGGCTGAACCCACCGCTCTCCCAGTCGTAGGGGAAGAGCACTTCGGCCAGGAAGAGATTCCTATCAGTGAAATGAACCTGGGGCTCCTCGACGTACGCCCGGCACTTGGAGATGAAGGTCTCAAGCTCTACGATATCGTTGACGGGAGCGCGGCCGACGAACACGTCTGGGTAGAGGTCTGTGCTGTCTCCCGGTGCACCCAACCCGCCCCAGCCCTCACCGAACAGCTCGTCGCCGTCGTCGTTCCAGTCACCTTCGAGCGATGAGAAGTAGATATCGGCCGGGATCATCCCTCCACCCTGATAGAGGGACTTGACGAGTCTCTCTGGGACGATGCCCGTGTCGCCGCCCAGTAGTACGTAGGTGGTTCCCCAGGACGAGTAGGCGTCCTTGATGAAGAACCGGATGCGCTCCTGCAGGTCGACGCCGCCGGGGTAGTTTTCGTCGATCCAGGACAACGTGCGCACCACCGCCGGAACTCCGAGTCTCGTCTTCCAGTCGGCGAAGTCCTGGAACCTGGACTCGAACGCCTCGCTGGTGATGACGACGTACTCCACACCGCTACCTTCGAGAGACGGAGTGTAGCGGGGAAGGAACCCCTCGGCATCCGAGTCCGTAGCCGTGTGAGCGGAGCGCTCGCCGAGCACGTCTTCCGGATTCACGACGATGCTCCGCACCAGCCCGCGGTACGTCTCATCGGAGCGGGTCGAGAGCCTCCCTCGAGGCTCGGACCTGTCCACTCCCTGCACGAGCTCGAGCTCGACCGAGATGTCCGTCGCCAGGAAGAGCCGCCCGCTCAAGGGCGCGTACTGCAGCGGATGGACCGCGACGCTCGCGATCCGGTGTCCACTCGCACGGCAGGGAACAGCTCGTCGCTGGAGTAGACACGCGAGGCCGGCTCGACCCACTCGGGAGTCACGCCGGTGCGAGTCCCCGGCTGCACAGGAGCGACCCTGTGTGTTCCGGAGATCTCTGTGACGTCACCGCACGAGAAGACGACGTCCTCAACGCGCGTGTCGGCCGGGATCACGAAGCGGAGGATCCTCACCGGGAGATCGGGCTCCCCGACCTCCGACAACGTCACGCAATCGTCGATGAGAACGTTGTGGAAGGAGCGATTGGCCTCGAACGAGATGTCGCCCGGCTCGAAGCTCACAGTGGCTGTTGTCAGGGCAGCGCCGGAGCAGGCCGCGTAGCCGAGAGCGCAGCAAACCAGCACCGCAGTGGGCACCCTGTTCCTCATCCGAACCTCTTTCTGGACCACGCAAAGACAGGAGTCCGTTGACCTTCAGGTAACCGCTGGTCCCTCTGCCAAACCCTGACCGGGTAGATGTTCCTGTGCTGTCCGGGGCTTGAGAGCGTTAGCAGTTCCTGTAGAGGCAGACTCCTGTTCCAGAGTGAGTTGGGGACGCATGCGCCCTATTTCACGACTTAAGCTGATTGTATCACAGACGCGGCGTGCTGTCAAGCAGCCTTGGTGGGCCGCCCGTCACTGCCCCGTACACAAATGTCCCGGGCGGCATGTGAGTCCGCCCGGAACATCCATTCTACTGAATCTGGTGGAGCCAGGGGGGATCGAACCCCCGACCTCCTGACTGCCAGTCAGGCGCTCATCCCAACTGAGCTATGGCCCCACTTCGTTCCGTCTGTCTGCGGTTGATTTTAGCATCATCCAACCGCGGGTCAAGTCGAATCTGAGCGGGCGAAGGCCGCCCCCCGATCGTGTACAGGAGATTGGGGACGCCCCCCACCTCGCTTGACCCTTCAGGTTCACGATGCTAGAGTCTCGTGACAAAGGCAACTCGCCGGAGTGGTGAAACTGGTAGACGCACGGGACTCAAAATCCCGCGGGCCGTCAGGCTCATGCCGGTTCGATCCCGGCCTCCGGCACCAATGACGAGAGAGGGGCTGCCCCCCTCTCTCGTCTCCTATACACCCTTCCTTAGCAGGTTCCCCGCTCGCTGGAACCTGCGGCCCTGCGTCGAGCCCCACTGACACAGGTCCTACTCATCCACATACGCCTCCGGATCTCCCAGGTCGAGACTGATGGTCATGTCCCACGTGCACGTCCCGTCCCTCGGCACGGTAATCATGCTGCAGCAGGAAGTATAGTCCGGGTTGAGCGAGGTCGATCTCATGGGAGTCCGGTTCGCCCCGATCCAGTACTCCGTCTGGTCCGACCCCTCAATCGCCATCTCAACGCCCTCGAACTCGAAGGCACCGTCCTGGTCCGTCTCCGTCTGGTACCAGGCCTCAAGACCTTCGACTCCGTAGTCCATCCACAGGCAGACCTCGATCTCCGCGAGCAGAGAGCCGCTGTCCAAACGCACGGTACCCGTCACTCTGCCGGTCTGCTCGCCCAGCACTTCCTCTGGCTCGACCGAGCTGCAGCCACTGAAGGCCGCGACCGCAGCCAGGGCCACGAGCGCGAACGCCGCACGATGCAGAATCACACGCTTGCTCCGCATACCGCCATCCCTCCTCTGGCAAGGACCCTGGGGCCCATCGCCTGGTTCCGGTGCCTCA
>JALGZG010000101.1 GCA_025782345.1 bacterium
ACTACATGGCCGAGTACCTCCTCGAGAACTACGGGACCGACCCGCAGGTCACGTGGCTCGTCAACGAGCGCGAGATCTGGATCATCCCGATGCTGAACCCCGACGGCCACACGGTCGGCTCGCGGTGGAACGCCCAGGGCACGGACCTCAACCGGAACTACTTGTGTCCCTGCGGCTGCAACAGCTCGACGGCCTTCTCCGCCCCCGAATCGCGCGCCCTGCGCGACTGGAACGCCCGCATGAACCCCGTGACGTCGCTCACGTTCCACACGGGCGCCGTCTACGTCAACTATCTCTGGGACTACACCTACGACCCGACGCCCGACGAGCCGATGATCATCACGATCTCGAACGTCTACGGTGCGCTCAGCGGCCTGCCGGTGACCAACGGCGCCGACTGGTACATCATCCACGGCAGCTGCCAGGACTGGTGCTACGAGACGCGCGGCGAGATAGACACAACCATCGAACTCTGCGTTCCGCACAATCCGCCGGAGTCCAGCATCGACGGGATCGTCGCGGACAACATCCCCGCGATGCTCTACCAGGCGCGGATGTCGGGACGCGGCATACGCGGCCTCGTGACCGACGCCGACACGGGCGAGCCGCTCCGCGCGACCATCAGCATTCCGGAGATAGGAAAGGACGTCTACACGGACTCGGACGTCGGTGACTACCACCGCATGGTCGGTGACTACCACCGCATGGTCGAGTCGGGCACCTACACGGTCGTTTGCAGCGTCGCGGGTTTCCCGACGCAGACCGAGTACAACGTGTCGGCGAGTCTGGACACGTTCGTCGTCGTCAACTTCGAGTTCGAGGCCCCGAGAGGGACCATCGACGGCTACGTGCGCGACGGCGGGTCGAGCCCTATAGCGGCGACGGTCGAGGTGACCAACCTGTCCGGCTACTCGAGCGCGACCGATCCCGTCACGGGCTACTACGAGATCGTGAACGTCCCGGTCGGGACCCACAACCTGCGGGCCAGCCAGCCGGGGTACTCGAGCGAGGAGCGCACCGGGGTCGTGGTCGCCGACGGTACGATCACGTCAGAGGACTTCACACTGGAGCAGGCGCACTTCTTCGACGATTTCGAGTCCGGCACGTCGGGATGGACGGGCGCCTGGGGCACGACGAGCATCTACGCCCACAGCCCGTCGACCTCGATGACGGACAGCCCCGGAGGGGACTACCCGAACAACGCGACCACGACGATGACGCTGAACAGCGGGCTCGACCTGTCCGAGTCCACGACCGCGTCTCTGGTGTTCTGGCACCGTTACGACACCGAGAGTGGGTACGACCTCTGCCTGGTCGAGGTCAGCGTGAACGGCGGCGAGAGCTGGACGCAGGTGGCTTCCTACAGCGGGCTCCAGAACTACTGGACCGAGGTCACGGTAGACCTTGATCCGTACGTGGGCACCGACGACTTCAAGGTCCGGTTCATACTCGACTCCGACGGCTGGGTCCAGAAAGACGGCTGGTACGTGGATGACGTCCACGTCTTTGCCGACCAGCTGACCGGCGTCGACGACGGGACCGTGCCCGTGAGGATTGCGGTAGGGAACTACCCGAACCCGTTCAATCCGACGACGAGCGTGGGGTACGCGGTGCCGCGGACCGGCGCCGTCGATCTCAGCATCTACGACGCGTCGGGACGACTCGTGCGCACGCTCGTCGAGGTTCCGTCTCACGACGCCGGACGTCACTCGGTCTCATGGAACGGCCGGGACGAGAACGGCGTGGAAGTCGCTGCGGGTGTGTACTTCGCGCGGCTGACCGTGGATTCGGAGTCGGCCACGGGCAAGATGGTGCTTCTTAAGTAGCCTGCGGAGTGACGCTGACGCGCTGCTTCCATACGAGGATCGTGACGCGGGGCGGGCCTGGGGGTCCGCCCCGCGTCTCTTCGCGTCGGGCGCCTGGAATCTCGAAACCGCTTGACACTCAGCAACTTGCGGTGCAAGAATCCGCGCCACCGAGCCGTGAAAGGGCCGCTCTTGTTCCTGGCCCTCTCCCGTGAGCGCCGGCGCGGAACCCGTACGCGCCGGATGACCCGGGGAGACGTATTGACTCGCCGCAAAACCCTGAGCATCATCATCGCCTTCGCCGTGTGCGCGGGCATTGTGCTCGCGCCAACGCCCGCCGGGTTGACTCGGGAGGGACAGAACGCGCTGGCGATCTTCGCGCTCTGCTTCGTGCTCTGGGTTGGCAACGCGCTGCCCCTCGCGGTGACAAGCCTCTTCGCCATCGTCCTCTTGCCCACCCTCAGAGTGCTCCCGGCCTCGCGCTCCTTCGAACTCTTCGGCAGCCCCGTGGTGTTCTTCATTCTGGGGGCCTTCATACTGGCCGCCGCGCTGATGCGGTCCGGCCTCTCCACAAGACTGGCTCTGGCCTTCCTGCGACGATTCGGCGGCAGTCCGAGATCGCTTCTTGCGGGCGTCATCTTCTCGGGGGGGTTCCTGGCTTTCTGGATGCCCCAGCACGCCGTGGCCGCCCTCCTGTTTCCCATCGTTCTGGAGATAGCCCACGCCCTTGACCTTAAGCCGGTGAAGAGCCGCTACGGCCGGGCGCTCTTCCTGGCGCTGGCCTGGGGAGCTGTCATCGGCGGTGTCGCCACCTTCCTTGGGGGAGCGCGTAATCCGCTCGCACTGGGCATCCTGAGTCAGCACTACGACATGTCGATCACTTTCGTCGAGTGGGTGGTCGCCGTGGCGCCGTTCTCCATCATCCTCATGGGATGCGCATATTTCCTGCTCTTGAGGGGCTTCGGCGTCGATGTAGAGGATGTTTCCCGCGCGAGGGAAGCTCTGGACAAGAAGGCGAAGGCCCTAGGTCCCATCAGCAAGAGGGAGAAAGGTGTCGGGATCGTGATGATCCTGACGATCGTCGCCTGGATCGTGAGCGGCCGGGTTGTGGGGTTGGCCTCGATCTCTATCCTGGCCGCGGTCGCGCTCTTCGTGTTCAATCTTATCGAGTGGAAGAGCGTTGAGGAGTACGTCAACTGGGGCGTCATCTTCATGTACGGTGGTGCCATAGCGATCGCGACGGCGCTCCACGAGTCCGGCGGCGCCCGTTGGATCGCGCTCGTGGCCCAGGACCGGATAGCCGGGCTCCCGCCGTTCTGGATGCTCATGGTGTTCGGCGCGGCCGCGACCTTCCTGACGGAGGGCATAAGCAACGTGGCCGCGGTTGCGCTGATGCTGCCCATATGCTTCGGACTCATGGAGGGGAGCGGCGTGTCTCCCGTCTCCGTCGTCTTCGTGGTCGCGGTGCCCGCGGGGCTGGCCTTTTCGCTGCCGATGGGCACACCCGCCAACGCCATAGCGTACTCCGCGGGGTACTACAGGCTGCGTGATTCTCTCGTGGCGGGAGCGATACTCAAGATCGTCGCGCTCCTTCTGTTCGCGCTCGTGGTGAGATTCTACTGGCCGCTTCTTGGCATAGGCACGTAGTACGGAGGTATATCAGTGAATCGCGTTCTTCTCATCCTCTCTGCCTCCCGCGTATCGAACTCGTGCGTTGACGGAGCGTTGAACGCGGCGGGGAGTGAGAATGCAGAGCTGGTGGTCCTCTTCATCCTGGACACGGTGATGCCGCACGATGTCCGGGAGCGCATGTCGCACGAGGGATTTCTCGGGGAGGCCGCAAGCGGGCGCCTGCTGCTCTCGATGCGAAAGGAACTCAAACGCCAGGGGATCAACGAGCTCGCCGAAGTCGCCCGCGCTGCTGAGAAGCGGGGGATCACGCACCGCACGGAGCTGGTCGAGGGCGAATTCCTCACGCGCGCGCTCGAGGCTGCCCAGACGGAAGCGCCAACTGTGATCTTCGTCGCGAAGCGGGAACATGCCGCCCTGTCCCGTCTGGTATCCGGCTCGCGCGCCGAGGAACTCAAGGACGCCGCGCCGTGTGAGGTCATGATACACAAAGGTGGCGACAGCTAGCCGTCCGCCGTCGCCGCCTCGCGTTGTGAACGTTGGGTACCCGTGCTGCTTCCCCGCGTCCTAAGCTACCTGGCGCGTCGCCGCTGTCTAGAGCCCGCCCAGCTCGCGCTCAAGAAACTCGATCATGTGCTCGTCGTTCGTCAGCGACCGAGCCGTCTCATACTCGTGAGTGGCCTCGGCCACCCTGCCCTGCTCGGCGAGGAGACGGGCGAGATTCGCGTGCGGTGACGCCAGCTTGGGCCGAATCGCGATCTCCTTCCTCAGCTCGTTCTCGGCCGCGCCCATGTTTCCCAGCGCGTAGTATGCTTCCGCGAGCCTCGTGTGCGCGTGATCGACGGACGAGCGTCCAGTCAGGGCGGCCTTGAGAACCGCCACGGCCTCCGTGTACATCTCGTTGGCCAGGTAGATGTCGGCCAGCCTCGAGAGGGCCGCGCTGTTTCGCGGGTCACTGGTGGTCGCCGCGACGAGGGCCTCTAGCTCGAGCTCCAGTTCACCCAGCTCCTGGTAGATGATCGCCTTCGTGTAGTGCGCGTCCGAATTCCCGGGGTCGAGTTCGAGGGCTCTCGTGAGTTCCTCCAGGGCCTGATCCGGCTCGCCCAGGAGCTTGTGGACCTGCGCCAGCCCGACTCTGGCCGTCGCGTCATCCGGATCGAGGACCAGAGCTCTCCTGAACGAGTTCGCGGCCTCGGTCAGCCGGTCCATTCGCATGTAGGCGCTGCCCATGCTGACGTAGGCCTGGGTGTTTTCGGGGTCAAGCTCGCTTGCCTGTTTGAAGGCCTCTACCGCGCCCTCGAAGTCCCCGCGTCTGAATCGCTCTATTCCGTCGGAGAGAAGCTGCTGCTCCTCCGTCACGCTCTCGCGGTCGAACATCTCGAACTCGCCGCTCCTTCTAGTGGTGCGCGAGAAGTCGGTGTCGGCGAGCCCAGCGGAGAGAACGGGGGCCTCTGCGCTTCCCATTGCGAACCCGACGATCAGAGAGAGCGTGGCGAGCGTGGCGAGCGTGGCGGGGATCTTCCGCTCCGCGAGCGTCAGCACGGCAGCGGCTCCTGTCAGGCCCGCGGCGGCACCGACCCAGAGCAGCGCCGGTTGGCGGAGGATCGCCGCCGGGAGAAGAGAGGCCAGGATGATCCCGAGTGCCGCGATGGCGCGCGCCCTCTTCGCTCCGAGCATGTCTTTCAGGTTCCAGCGCCCGGTGTCTCCCCGGTCGGCAGTCTCCCAGACGTCCCGCGCGAGGAACGCGAGCGCGGGAATGAAAAGGCACGCGAGCACGGCGCCCTTCGGGAGCCACAGCGACGCAGAGCCTCCCGCGTACGCCGCGAAACCCAGCGTCACGGAGAACAGTGTCACTGCACCGATCGCCAGCCCGGCGAGAGGCGTGAATCGCACGAGCCTCAGCGGGCGGGCGTAGTAGAAGTAGTAGACGGCCATCATCGACAGCACGTAGGTCATCGCCACGTAGCTCACGGACAGCGCGAACAGCAGGGCGAACGCGCAGGAGAAGATGCAGAGCGTCAGAAGAGTATTCCTGTCACTGCCGGCGGGCTGCGGGCTCTCGGCGTGCAGCTCTCTCAAAGCGGACGCCGTGAGCGCCGTGAAGAAGGACGCGGCGAGCAGCCCGGCTATCGAAATGACGTCGAACGGGTGGGCGATCGCCACGAAATTCCCGGATCCCATGACAAGTCTCGCACCCAGGAGCACGCCCGCGGACGCCGTGAGCACGTGGAAGGACGCCGTGACGGGATCGGTCACCTTCCGAACGGAAGCCGATTTGCCGGGGGTGTACATTCGGTACCAGATGGCCAGGAGCGGCGCCAGCACGAACAGGTCGATCAGCGAGTTAGAAAGGTCCGAGAGCGCGAACGGCGTGGCGTTCGCGAACGCTCTGTGCACGCTCGCTCGGGCGAAGAGCAGCTGGTAGACGTTCTCGACATCACCGCCGAAGAGGCGACTCAGCTCCACGGTGATAACCGGCAGTGTGAAGAAGAAGAACATCGTCACGTAGATGCCAAAGAACGAGAGGATCGTCCTGCCGAGGCTGCGGGTCTTCAGGTGCACATAGAAGGCGCCCAGCAGGCATCCGAGCGCCGCCTCGATCCTGATACCGGCGGTGGCGCCCTGGAACTGCTGGTACGTGGGATTGAAGAGGTTGAAGAACGCTCCAGCGAGAGTGCCGCTCTTCGGGATGAGGTAGCCGATGAGTTTGGGGCCTTCGCCCGCGCTCGACAGAAGGATGTCGATGAGCGGCGGCAGGAGCGTCAGAAGCCAGGCGAACAACATCAGCTTGGTCACTCGCTCGACTCTCTCCCGTGCGAACGCGGCAAGGACGACCGACAAAGCGATCAGAGGAGTGACGTAGGCCAGCGGGTAGTGGAGGAAATAGGAAAGGAAGTACAGGGTTTTCTGCTGCCCGGAGAGCTGCTCCAGGAAGTGTCTGAGGACGATGATGGCACCCAGCATCAGCAACCATCGGCCTAGCGTAATGTGACTTCCCTCGACCGCCTCGGAGGCGCGCAGGACTCTCTGTCTGACTCCCTGACTCATCTCGGGTTCCACCTCACTTCCAGAATCGCGCCGCCCGGCATTCGCCGGGCGACTGTAGGCCCGCACCCGGCTACGTTCTTCCCACCGGCCGTCGCTCTAGCCCTTGCGTTCGTCCTTGGCATAAAGGTGCAGGTAGATGGCGAAGCCTATGCAGGCAACCGAAAACCGCCACAGCGTGACAGCGGCCATGCCCATGACGAACTCCGTGCTCAATATCCTCACGGCGATGCCGAGAAGCAGGACGACCGCAGCGACGACGGCGAGCACGAACGACATCAGTCTGAGCATTGGGGCCTCCAGGTTTTCCCGGCAGCGGTCAGCGTCTGGAAACAAGCCTACGCTCCGTGGGCAACGAGTGTCAAGCCGCTTGCCGAAGGCGCTTGACCTGAGCGCGTACGGGCCGTAGAATCCTGCTGGAGCACGGGATTCGGGGATCGATGGCAACTCTACGGGGTGATTCTACACATGGACGACAAATTCGACGACACAGAGATGCAGACGCTTCTGGCTGCGGAGGAGGAGAAGCTCCTCGCCCTGAGGGAGCTGGTCGACAGCGCGTGCGAGGAGATCATGGGGGGCCATCTCGACCGTCAGGAGGCCACGGTCCTCGCTCAACGCGTCCGCCGGCAGGCGTCTGAGATCATCCCGGATATGATGGAAACGTTCGACCTCATCTACAAAAGCAGATTCGAGCGGCTTATCTCTCAGTACATCAGTAAACCAACGGGAACCTGAGGAGCGCGCGTAGCGGTGCTGTGCCCCTTGTTTCTCAACGGGTCACTCGACGGGCGCTGATACCTCGGGTGGCCGCTTCTTCAGGAGGGCGCGATGATCCGGCGGTGGGTAGCCTGGCTGGTCGTTCTGGTCGCGCTGTCCGCGATGGCAACGCTCAGGCTGGCCGACCGGAAGGAGAGGATGCCCCGTCCCGGTCCCTCGGCCGTCCGCCATCACACGCCGTCGCCATCCGGGTCCTCGTCGGATGTGACCGGGGGGGGGTCATGAAGGTCGCGGTGCTCGCCAGCGGGAGTTCCGGAAACGCGGTCTGGGTATCGAGCGGGTCTACCGCCGTACTCATTGACGCCGGCGTCTCCGGTAGACGCATATCGCAGGCGGCGGAAGGACTGGGTCTCGATACCACGCAGCTCTCGGCCGTGCTGGTCACGCACGAGCACTCGGATCACGTGAGCGGCCTCGGCCCTGTCACGCGCAAATTCGACGTTCCCGCCTGCGCCACGGCCGGAACGCACGCCGCGATCGACCGGCGTCTGGGGAAATGCCCGGGGCGGACCGTCGTGGAAGCGGGAACCGACTTCGAGATCGGCGATCTCCTTGTCTCGCCGTTCGCGATCAGTCACGACTGCGCGGAACCGGTCGGTTACTCCGTGAGCGATGGCCGCACCGTCGTCGCGGTGGCCACGGACCTCGGCGTGGTCAGCCACCCGGTACGCTACCGCATCGGCCGGGCGGACTGCGTCGTGCTCGAGTTCAACCACGATGAGAGGATGCTGCTGGACGGTAGCTACCCGTGGTTCCTGAAGCAGAGGATAATGAGCAATGAGGGACACCTCTCCAACGAGGCGGCGGCGAGGGAACTCGTCTTGCTGGCGGACGGTCCGATATCGACACTCGTTCTCGCGCACATATCCAGGGAGAACAACACTCCTGACCTTGCGCTTGCGACCGCGCGCGACGCTCTGGAGCGGGCCGGCAGGGCCGACGTCGACGTCCTTCTGGCGGAGCAGGACCGGGCGATGGGACCCATCTGTCTGGGTGTTGACGCTCAATCGACCAACGTGACCACCTCTACGGGAGTGTCTGTTTCATGCACAAGATAGCGGTGATAGGAACGGGGTATGTGGGACTGGTGGGAGGAGCGGGACTCGCCGACTTCGGTAACCGGGTCGTCTGCGTCGACCGGATCGAAGAGAAGATAGACCAGCTCGGGCGCGGCGAGATCCCGTTCTACGAGCCGGGGCTCTCGGAAGTCGTTGAGAGGAACGTGAGGGAGGGGAGGCTCAGCTTCACGACCGATTTCGCCCGGGCGGTCGCCGAGAACAACGTCATCCTCTGTGCGGTCGGCACGCCGGAAGGCGAGAGAGGACAGGTGGATCTGTCTCAGGTGGATTCGGTCGCGCGGGATGTAGGTGTGCACATGACCGGCTACCGCGTCATCGTCCAGAAGAGCACGGTCCCCGTGGGGACGGCCAAGAGGCTCAGGAGGATCGTCGAGGAGAACCAGGCCGAGCCCATCGCGTTCGACGTCGTGAGCAATCCCGAGTTCCTCCGCGAGGGGTCGGCCGTCGAGGACTTCATGCGTCCCGACAGGATCGTGGTCGGGGCCGACAGCGAGCGGGCGATGGAGGTGATGCGGGGCATGTACGCACCCCTCTACCTGAACCGGACACCCATCGTCGAAACCACTCCGGAGAGCGCCGAACTCATCAAGTACGCCTCCAACGCGTTTCTCGCGACGAAGATCTCGTTCATCAATGAGATCGCTAACGTCTGCGAGAACGTCGGGGCCGACGTTCAGGTCGTCTCGTACGCCATGGGCCTGGACAGGAGAATAGGGCCGAAGTTCTTGCACGCGGGTGCCGGGTACGGCGGCTCGTGCTTCCCGAAGGACACAAAGGCGTTGGTGCACATCGCCGAGGAGGCGGGCGCCGCGGCACGCATCGTCAGCGCGGCGGTCGGAGTGAACCAGGAGCAGAAAGAGCGAATGGTGGCCAAGGTCACGAAGGCGGTTGGGGGGGATGTTTCCGGCAAGACCGTGGGCCTTCTGGGGCTTGCTTTCAAGCCGAACACCGACGACATGCGCTACGCGGCCTCGATCGTACTGGCCGAGGGACTCTCAGCGCGCGGCGCGTCCATTCGGGCATTCGATCCGGTGGCGATGGACAACGCCAGAGAGCTGATGCCGTTCATCGAGTACGTCGCGGACGCGTACGCCGTCGCGGAGGGCGCGGACGCGCTCGTCATCGCCACCGAATGGAATGAGTTCAGACAGCTCGATTTCGACCGGTTGAGGAAACTCATGCGCACTCCCGTCGTTGTCGACTGCAGGAATGTCTACGATCCCGAGGTTCTCGAGGGACTAGGATTCAGCTACGTTGGCGTCGGGCGCGGCGTGCGATAGTCCTAGGGCTCAATCCCAGGAGGGGAGAATGGCATCTGGCGGTCTTCCCAGAGGCGTCAAGGCGAAGAGGCTGATAGCCGGCGTCCGCATCAAGGAACTCAGGTTGATACCGGACGAGCGCGGCTACCTGATGGAGATGCTCCGTGTCGACGACGATATCTTCGACAAGTTCGGGCAGGTCTATCTGTCCGTCGGCTACCCCGGCGTCGTCAAGGGGTGGCACTATCACAAGGTGCAGACCGACTACTTCACCATCGTCAAGGGCATGATGAAGGTGGTGCTGTACGACGGGCGACCCGATTCGCCCACGCATGGCGAGGTCAACGAGTTCACCATGGGTGAGCTCAATCCTCTCCTGGTCACCATCCCCCCGGGTGTCCTCCACGGGATGAAGGCCATCGGGAACGAACCGGGCTACCTTGTGAATTGCCCGACCGAAGCGTACTGCTACGACGAGCCGGACGAGTTCCGGGTCGACCCGCACGACAACGACATCCCCTACGATTGGGGAGCGAGTGACGGCTAGCAGGCCTCTTGACATGCCGGACCTCTGAGAGCCATAATCAAGTTTTCTACCGGGAGCATCCCTTCGAAGCGGGGTCACGATGGATCGTAGCGCCTCCATGCCCGTACGCGTTCTCCTCGCAGCCTTTCTGACGCTCGCTGCCGCGCTGTTCGCGGCGCCCGCCGCCGCGCTTGACGCCACGGACGCGAACGCCGGCGTAGAGACCGCTGGCCCAGGCGGGAGGTCGGTGCCCCTCTCTCCGATCCTCTCGGGACCCGTCGACGATTCGACCTACATCGTCGGTCCAGGTGACAGGTTCTCGATCACCGTCTGGGGTCAGGGCGTCGTGAGCTACTCGGCGCTCGTGA
This sequence comes from bacterium, assembly GCA_025782345.1. Taxonomy (GTDB): domain Bacteria; phylum Joyebacterota; class Joyebacteria; order Joyebacterales; family Joyebacteraceae; genus JALGZG01. The sequence continues at coordinate 10,492 of JALGZG010000101.1, forward strand.
CGCCGGAGGGAGAACTGGTTCTGCCGGGCATCGCGATCATCCCCGTCGCGGGCGAGGTTCTCGAGGACGTCAAGTGCGAGATATCAGACCGCCTGGGCGAGCTCTACCACGACGTGGAGGTCAGCGTCTCGCTGATGGGCCTGAGGGAAATGCTTGTCAACGTGCTGGGGCAGGTTAGAAACCCGGGCACCTACACGGGGACCCCTCTTGATCTGGCCGGTGAGTTCCTTCGGAAGGCCGGTGGCCTCACGCCGGGTGCCAGCACAAGAAACATAGCGGTCACACGCCGGAGCGGCGATGAAGCGCGCGTCGACCTCACGCGCTACGAGAACACCGGCGACGTCAGCGCGAACCCACCGGTGCTCGATGGGGACGTCATTTTCGTTCCCTACGCGGTCGCGTTCGTCGGCGTCTACGGAGCCGTCGGGAGCCCCGGGATCTTCGAGCTCATCGAGGGCGAGACCGTAGCATCGCTCATCGAGCTGGCCGGCGGCCTCGCTCGAGGAGCCGTCATTGACAGTGTCGAGGTGCGCGGGTTCACGGGCGGCGTGCAGGCGAGCTCGGTCGTCGTCGATATGTCGGCGGAAGCTCAAGCCGGACGGCTGCTCGCCGACGGAGACGAGGTCTACGTACGTGAGGTCACTGAGTGGAGGCGTGTCGCGCACGTCGCTGTCGAGGGCGAGGTGGAGTGGCCGGGGCCCTACGGTATAGAGGAGGGCGTCGACCGGTTGTCCGACGTTGTAAGACGGGCGGGCGGACCGACTTCCGAGGCGTGGCTTCGCGGCGCCCGGCTCGTGCGCCCGAGGCTGAGAGACGACCCGGACGTCGAGTTCGAGAGGCTCAGCAAGATGCTCGTGAGCGACATGACGGGGCTGGAGTACCCTTATTTCAAGAGCAGGCAAAGGGACCGCATGTCGGTGGTCTCGGACTTCGAGAAAGCACTCGCCGGCGACGAGTCGGAGGACGCTCTGCTCCGGGACGGCGATCTGATAGTGATCCCCAGGTACGTGGACACGGTCGAGGTGCTTGGCCAGGTGGCGAACCCGGGCAAGGTCGCGTATCTGTCTGGCAAGCGGTACGAGCACTACATAAGACAGGCGGGCGGCTACGCCTCCCGGGCCAGGAAGAGCAGAATCAGGGTGGTCAGTGGCGCCACGGGCGAGTGGATGCACGCCGGGAGTGCGGGTGTTCTCGAGCCCGGTGACCTCGTCTGGGTACCCGAGCGTGACGAGGTCGACTGGTGGAAGTTGATGCGGGAGACGGCCGCCTTCATCATGTCCGTAGTCACGGTGTACGTTGTCATAGACCAGGCCACGCAGTAGCTGGCGGAAGCCCGCCGGGAGTGCGCAGTTGATGGTAAATCGGAAATCTGCTCTGGATCTCATCCTCGGCTGGAGAAGGCTCATCTACGGGGTCACCATCGCGGCGATCGTTGTCTCCGTCGTGGCGAGCCTCGTTATGCCCAACTGGTACGCGGCCTCGGCGACCTGCGTACCCCCTCAGGAGGGAGAATCACGAGGCGGCCTCCTGAGCATGTTCAGCCAGATCGGGGTGGATCTTGGGGCACGAGGCCTGCTCTCGTCGACGCCGATGACCGATTTCATGATCGGGGTCCTGAAGAGCAAGCTCCTTCGAGATCAGGTGGTCGACAGATTCGACCTCCAGCGGGTCTACGACGCCGAGTCGCGGGACCACGCGGCCGAGGATCTCAGCGATCATCTCATCGTTACCACGACTCCAGAGGGGTTCATCGAGGTCCGAGTGGAGGACCGCGACCGTCAGAGAGCCGCTGACATGGCCAACGCCTTCATGGAGTTCCTCGACGACTACAATCGCAGGGCCAGCGTCGAGCAGGCCGGGCGCACGCGCGAGTTCGTAGAGCGTGCCCTGGAAGAGAACGGTCGGAGGCTTCTGACTGCCTCGGATGCGCTCCGCGAGTTCCAGGAAGAGCACGGGGCCGTCGACCTGACGGAGCAGACACGGGCCACCGTGCAAGCCATCGCCACGCTGGAGGCGCAGCGGACCGGGCTCGAGATCAAGCGCGGTGTGCTCGAGGGCTTCTCTCATCGGGATCACGTCCAGATGAAGAAGATCGACGCCGAGCTCCGGGGGATCAGAAAGAAGCTCGGCCAGCTCACCGGCAGGGGCGACGAAGTCCCGCCCGACACGAACCAGGACGGGACACTGCTGCCTCTCGCTGGCATACCTGAGCTCGTCCTCCGTCTGGCCGACCTAACGCGCGAGGTGATGGTTCAGGAGAGAGTGCGCACGTTCCTCAGCAGCCAGCTCGAGGAGGCAAGGATCCAGGAGACGCGCGATCTGGAGGTCATCCACATTCTGGACGCGGCCACTCCACCCCTCAAGAAGTCGCGTCCCCGGCGCAGTATCATCGTCCTCCTGTCGGTCGGGTTGGCGTTCGTCGGATCCATGGGCGCTGCCTTCGTTGCCGATAGCTTCCTCAGCTACGTTCGAGGCAGCCACCCCGACTCCGAATTCGCAAGCTCGATGGAATCGAAGGTTCTTCTTCGCTGCGCGCGCGGGCTCAGGCAGTGGGGGGGGCCACGTAACGACGAAGACTCCACCTAACCGGACTCATGCATGAAGCGATCGGTTCTTCACGGTGTCGCCTGGGTCGGCGGCATCATGTTCCTTGTCCGGGCGGTGCGCTATCTGGCCCTACTGATCCTTGCGGGGCTTCTGACGCCCGTCGAGTTCGGCGTCTTCGCCGCGCTCTACGTCGTCATAGACGGAATGGCCCTCCTTCAGGGCTTCGGTATAGGACAGGCTCTCATCTACAGGAAGCGCGAGACCAGCGAGGCCGCCGACACGTCCTTCCTGTTGTCGGTGGGCATCGGGGCGGTGCTCGTTGTCGCGGCGTGGTTCTTAGCACCCGTTGTCGCATCGTTCTACAGAGAAGAGGTGATGATCCCGCTCTTCAGGGCCGCCTCGGTAGTGCTCG
>JALGZG010000040.1 GCA_025782345.1 bacterium
CAGACCGGCCGTGTAGGAGCTCCTGCCCGCGATGCTGCCGTCGATCCTCAGGGCGACTGCCAGAAGCGACCCTTCTTCCCGTCCGTCAGAAAGAGACGTGACCCGCCACGCCGACACCGTCACCGGCACGGACCCTTTCGTTCGCAGTGACACTCGGCTCCGGCGCACGATGCCCTCCCGGGTCACCGGGGGATCCCCCTCGCTGTCGCTGCGCGCTCGGACCTTCGACTCAACCGCGACGCGCCAGTTCCGCTTCGTTCTGAACTCGCCGCCGATGGTCACTGACGCCGAGTCGTTCGGCAACTCGGAGTGGTAGGAGCGCCACGGTCGCCTCGTCACGCGGCTCGCGGCCCAGATCTTCCAGTCGGCTCCGGAGCGGTACTCGGCGCCCACCCACCCGACGGCGCCGTTCGACCCGCCCGAGAAGCCGGGGACGCCTCCACCCAGCGGCGACCAGTAATCTCGGGACAGGAATCCGCCGATCGAAGTCCGAACATCGAAGCCGCCCGCCGTCAGCTCCTCACCGAAGAATCTGAAGCGCTGCCTCACCGGGTCGCCGGGCGCCAGCTCCGGCGAGAAGCCGAAGCGAAGCAACGAGGCCGAGAGTTCGAGCCCGGCAATTCGCTCGACGCTGACGCGGACACCCGCGAGGGACTCATCCAGGGAGAGCGCACCTTCTTTCTCTCCATCGGTGCGGTGGTACCCGGTCGTCCTTATGGAGGTGGCCAGCCCGTCCTCCCCGATGGCCGCGTCCAACCTGGTTCTGGCCAGGACAGCTCTGACGCAGACTCTGCCTCTCGACGCGATGACGAACGCGCCCCGCCTGCTCGTAGCTTCCCCGGCCCCATCGTAGCGCCTGACGGAGTCGCGCCGGCGCGGGTACGCGGCCTCTGACGGGAACCCTCCACTCCGCAGAAGCAGCCCCTGACCCCAGCTTCCGGTGAAGTCGCCCAGTCCGACGGAGAACGCCGGGCCGTCCTCGGGTGCCTCGGCGCCTCCCCGCCACACGAGGGAGACCGCCGAGTGGTCCGCGAGGTTCTCCTCGCCGATGTCCTTCTCACACGCAACCGAGAGGTCGAGCACGTCCGCGTACGACACTCGAAGCCTCGCGTAGGACGCGAAGCCGGCGGCGGCACGGCGCTCACCCCAGGCCACCTCCCAGCGTTCCTGCGTAGCCGCGCGAAGGCGCAGCTCCCAGGTGACAGGCGACGGGGTCTCCTGCGACGCCGGAGGCGCGGGGTCCGCCGCCGGCATCACTATCGCGGGCGCCGACAGCCGCGCAACAAGGTAGGGACGCACGGCCGCCAGAGCCTCGCGGCTGAGACAGCCCCGCGCTACGAGTTCGTCCAGGGACTCTGCCGGGCCGAGAGCGTCGCGCCGCACGACGATGCGCACGGCCGATGCCGGATCGAGGAACGGTACACGCAGGAGTTCAGTGAGCTCGGCGGTGTTGACATCCGCGGGGTTCTCTCTGAAAGCCGCGGCTTCCCGAAGAAGCTCATCCAGCCCGTCGACGGCGGCGCTCTCGTCCTCCAGCCCCGCGAGCAGCTCCCGGAGAAGTGGATCATTCAGGTCTGCAAGGCCATCGCCGACGGTTGAGTCGTCCGGCGCGAGGTCGTCGGCTCGGGAGTGCGTGGGAAGAGCTGTTACAAGAACTGCGAGCAGCAGAACCGCGATATCACAACTGCATGGTGATCGACACAAATGAACTCACTCCCAGCTCGGGGTGCCATTGCCACGCGAGATCGACGAGAGGCCAGGGGCATGCGCGGGGGTGACCGACACCGATCCCGAAGCCGAGCTTCCCGGGCGCGTCCCCCGCGCCCGCCCTTACGCGGAGCCAGTCCGTCAGCGCGGCCTCAAAGCCCAGTGTCGTCGATGCGGCGAACGACTCCTCGAACGAGAGCGTCCATCGGAGTGTCACGGAGGGTAGCAGCAGGGCCGCCCCAAACCTGGCCCGCGAGGCCACGGGCGAATCTCCGATCCGCGAGCGGGTCAGGTTGTCGCACCCGGCGCCCAGGAAGACACGACCGATCAGGCGCCTCGTCACACTCACGTCCGCCGCCGCCGCCCAGCGGTCGTCAACACCCCTCGCCCCGAGCCCGAGAATCCTCCCCCGCGCCACCAGATGAAGGTCCGGGTCGGGGTCCAGCCCGACCTCCAGACCGAGCGAACGCTCCTGATAGAGCTCACCCCCCAGCATGGTCAACTCGACACCGACGGACACCCCGCGGAACTTGGCAGCGGCGTGCGCGCCCCAGCCTGCCGCCTCACTGACGCCGTAGAGCTCACCGCCAGACACCGTGACGCGGGGTCCGGGACGCACACCCGGTTCCGTCGCCGAACCCATCGCCGAACCCGTCGCCGAACCGTTCGCCGAACCCGTCGCCGAACCGTTCGCCGAACCCGTGGAGGACCGAAGGGAACCGGCGTCCATGGGCCGGAAGAGGTCCGCGCCGCGCACGAGCAGTGCCGCCGAGCGCGCGTCCGGCCAGGAGATCTCGAAAGCCGCCGGCGCGGGGCGCGCGCACAGCAGAACGGCAGCGAACTGGACCGCACAGAGGCACGCGGCTGAACGCCGGGCCCGCACAGAGATTCTCATCACGGCGCTCCTACCGGACGATCCCGACGGCCGTCTTCGCGGTGACGAAGAGGCCGGCGCGGGCGTCTATCGCTTCCAGGTAGATGATGTACAGCCCGGACGGAAGCGGCGCTCCGTCGGATCCGGCGCCGTCCCACAGGAACTCGCTCTCGGAGGAGAGCGCCGTGTGGTCGGCGAGGACGGCCCTGACGCGTCCCTCCAGATCGAACACGGTCAGCCTTGCCGTCGCCCTCGCCACGGGCAGCTCCACGCGAACCACGGCGCGGTCGTCGGTCCCGTCGCCGTTCGGCGTGAACGGATTGGGCGCCACGGTCAGCCGTCCGGCGGCCGGCACCGCGCCGAGGTGGATGCTGTTGACCCGCCCCGGCGTGCTTCCCTCGGGGGCCACCGAGCTGCCCCAGTTCCCCGCGTCCTGAGGCGGCATGTCCGGCCGCACGCGCTCGAGCGACACGCCCCTCTCGCCACCCCAGCCCCTCTCGTACGTGAACCGGTCCATCGGGGTCCCGAACTCGTCCAGGAGCACCACGGTGTCGTCGGCCGAAAGCGCCTCCCAGCCGTCGGCCTCGACGACCGGGCACGACGCGAGCCCGTCCATCAACTCCGCGTCTCGCGCGACCAGCAGAAACTCCCCGTCGGCCAGGAGAGCGAGCGACTCCGACCAGGCGATCGTGCCTGCGTCCGCGTCGTCACCGAGCGCCCACCCCGGCAGTCCGACGGCGTCCCCCGAGACGTTGAGCAGCTCCACCCACTCTGTCCCGCCCTCGTCGGGCGAGTGCATGACCTCGTTGACCGCCACGAGGCCGCCCACCGCCCCGACTGTGAAGGACGTCGCCACCGTGTTGTTGGAGAGCTCGCAGTCCGGCGGAAACGTGAGGGTCACGCTGCCGCGGTGATATCCACCCGCTGGGCTCATCCACCGCAGCGCGACCTCGACCGAGTCCCGTGGAGCCAGGTCGTCAGAGAGCGTGGACGAACCGACGGGGGTTTCCGACCCGCCCTCGAAGAGCTCGAGCGCGAACTCCTGTCCACCCGTCGGAAGTGCGCCGACATTCCTGACGAGGCACGTGAGTTCCACCGGTTCCCCCTGATCAAAGACGACCCGACCGGGGTGACGAACCCTGAGACAGAGGTCGTGCAAGAGCGAGTTCTGCGCCCCGGGCGTCGGCGGTCCCGCGACGAAGTCGAGGGCGTTGTCGCCGTGGTCAAAACAGTCGGGCGAGCGCGCAAGCGACAGACCCGACGGCGCATCGACGGCGGGCTGCCCTTCGTAGTACTCCTGGAAGAGAGGCTCTCCCCACCCCACAACGTCGATTGGGTCGACGCCGTCGGTGAGCCGGACACCGTCCGGGCCGTTCTGAAGATCCAGCGGCGTCGCGTAGTCTGGGGCGGGCAGAACGTCGACCTCGCCGATGACGAACATCTGCCCCGGTTCGAGGTAGTCGAGGTCGCCCCCGATCCACTCAACGGTCCAGTCGTCGGGGTGCGCGCCGTTCCCGGTCTCGAGCACCCAGCCGGTCAGGAGCACGCCGAGTCGCCCGCAGTTCAGGAGTTCCACGAACTCCAACCCTGTGTCGGAACCCTCCGGGTCGTAGAACACCTCGTTGATGACCACCTGTGCCGCGGCCGTACAACCGCGCAGGGTAGGCGCGGCAAGCATGACACCGGCAACGAGAACAGCACCGTTCATGAGCAGGGCGGTCGGCAGAAACGCCCCGCCGCGAAGAGAGACACCACACCGCATCAGCCACCACTCCTTCCGGGGGAAGGGGGAAGCGTTGTGTCACGATCTCAGGGGAGATTGCTCTGGGAGCTGACTTGGGGA
>JALGZG010000081.1 GCA_025782345.1 bacterium
AGCCCCAGAATATCCGATAGCTCCCGCAGGACGCCCCTGTCGGCCCGAAGAACAGCGTGGTCTGCGCCGGACTCCATCTCAGAATTGATGGTCCGGACGAGTTCGAATAGATAACCTATTGCCTGGGCGGTGTTTAGATCATCCTCCATCGCTCCCAGGAACTTGTCTCTGAGGTCAGACACTGGCCCGCTGGGCGTATCCACGGTCTCGCCCTCCCCCTCCGGGCCTGCACTCCGCGCGAGCGCCCTGAAGAGGTTCTCGAACCGCTCGATGGCTACGCCTGCCTCACTCAGCCGCTCGTCGGAGAACTCTATCTCGGACCTGTAGTGCGTCGACAGCAGGTAGAACCTGACGACATCTGCGGGGAAACGCCTGGAGATCTCCTCCATCGTCTTGAAGTGCCCCGTCGACTTGGACATCTTCTCGCCCACAAGATTGACCAGCCCGTGGTGCACCCAATGGTTTACATAAGAACTTCCGGTCGCCGCTTCGTGCTGTGCGATCTCGTTCTCGTGATGAGGGAATATCAGCTCGGTCCCGCCCCCGTGGATATCAAAATGCTCGCCCAGGTACTTCACGGACATCGCTGAGCACTCGATGTGCCATCCCGGCCTCCCCTGTCCCCACGGGCTCTCCCAGGAGGGCTCGCCCTCCTTGGCGCCCTTCCACAGGCAGAAGTCCTCCGGGTTGCGCTTCTTCTCGTCGATATCGACACGCTCGCTGGCCCCGGCGATCAGGTCGTCCAGGTTCCTCTTCGAGAGCTTCCCGTAGCCCGGGAACTTCCTGACCTCGAAGTAGACGTCCCCGGCGGATTCGTACGCGAAACCCTTGTCAACCAGCGTCTTGACGAGCTCGACGATCTCAGTGATGTGCCCGGTTGCCCGCGGGTAGTGGTCCGCCTCCTCGGCGCCCAGGAACTTGAGAAACTCCATGAACTTGTCGATGTTCCTCTGCGCTATCACCGTGTAGTCGACGCCCTCCGCCTCGGCCTTCTCTATGATCTTGTCATCAATGTCCGTGAAGTTGATCACGAGGGTGACATCGTAGCCCTTGTGCCGGAAGTAGCGGCGGAACACATCCGACACCAGCGCGACCCTCATATGCCCCACGTGCGGTTCCGCCTGGACGGTCATTCCGCAGAAGTACATGCCGACCTTGCCCTCGTGGACCGGCACGAACTCCTTCTTTTTGCCCGCGAGCGTGTCGTAGATCCTCAACATCGCTTGGTTCCTCCGAGAATGCCAACTGCGACCCGCGGCCCCGCCGCGTCCTGCGCGCGACGGACGCTCACTCCCCCGGCCAAGAGCGGAGACACACGATCAGGGTCGGGCCGCCCGAACGAACGCCGCAGCTCGCGCGGGGTCGATGGCGTTGGCAGCGCGCCCACCCTCCATTATACAGCTTCCGATAATGACGGCGTCACACGTGCCAAGCACGTCCGCAACGGTCTCTGCCGTGACACCGCTTCCGGCCACGACCGGCGTACCGGGCACGGCCGCCCTGACGCGTGCAAGCTCCTCGGGCGAGCCCGGTGAGCCCGTCATGTCGCCAGTGACAATGAGAGCGGCCGCCTTCCCTCGTTCCACGAGTTCGGCCGCAGCCTGTTCGATGCTCTCGCTACCGAGAGGTCTCGCGTGCTTCACGAAGACGTCCGCAAAGACCCTGAGTCCCGGTGAGAGGTCCCGGATGGCCAGGAGCGTCTCCCTCGCGTTCCCCTGGATGATACCCTGGTCGGTCGCGGCGGCGCCGATGTGGACGTTCACCCTGATGAAGCGCGCTCCCACGGCGGCAGCCACGGCCACGGCCGACAGGGCGTCGCTTCGCAGTACGTTGATACCCAGGGGCAGCGACGTCTTCTTCTGTACGAGAGACCCGATGGCAGCCATCGCCGCGACCGCGCCCCGCCCCGCGAAGCCCCTGGAGAACGGGGCGTCACCGAAGTTCTCCAGTATGATCCCGTCCAGACCTGCTGCCTCGAGAGCGGCCGCGTCGTCAAGCGCCCTTCCAACGACCCGCGGCATGTCCCCGTCCCACCCGGAGCTCCCCGGCAAGGGCTCGAGATGCACGACGCCGATGAGGCTCTTCGGTCGGCCGAATATCTCTTCCAGAACGCCCATATCGGTCCCTCACGTCGCGGGGGGCAGGGAATCGCTGCCGCACGGAGGAGCGGCCTCTGGGACCGTAAACCCGTGCGGCAGTGGTGAGTCTCAACCCTCGTCGCGCGCTACCCGCGCGTCAGCGAAGCGACGGTCTTCTTGTCGAGTTTCTTGACGACCGCGAGCAGCAGCTTCACGCAGTTGTCGTAGTCATCTCTGTGCAGCACGCCGACGTGTCCGTGGATGTAGCGGGTCTGGATAGCGAGCGTGATGCACGGCACGCCCCACTTGGCGAACTGAATGGTCCCGCTGTCCGTGCCGCCCCTGGTGAGGGCGGTCAGGACGAACGGGATCTTGCTCTTCTCTGCGACGCTTATGACGAGGTCGCGCAGACGGCGGCTCGGTATCGCGCTGCCGTCGTAGATCATGATGCCCACACCGGCGCCCAGGTCCTCGCCCGCGCCGTCGCTTCCCGGAGTGTCGGTGGCGATCGTGACGTCGACGGCGAAGGCGACGTCGGGCTCTACCATCTGGGCGCTCGTCCGCGCGCCTCTCAGGCCCACCTCCTCCTGTACCGTCCCGACACCGTACAGCGTGTTCGGGTGGCTCTTGCCGATCTTGGTCAGGACGTCGATGACGGCCGCGACACCGATGCGGTCATCCCACGCCTTGGCCGCGTAGGTCTTCGGGTTCCCGAGGATCGCGAAGTCGGATATCGGGATGATCGGGTCGCCGGGCTTGATGCCGAGCTTCTTCTTGACGTCGAAGCCTTCGGCGGCGCCCACGTCAATGTACATGTCGGCGATGTCCAGCACCTTCTTGCGCTCGTCCGGCTTCAGAACGTGGGGCGCCTTCGAACCGATGACGCCCAGGTAATCGCCCTTCTTGGTCCTGACCATGACGCGCTGAGACAGCGCGACGTGCCCCCACCATCGTAGCTGATCTTGGCGACGCCTTTCAGGTGGCCCGCCATGATGTCAGCAACTTCATCCTCGAACCCGGAGATACCGCTGGCCTCGGTCAGTTCCTTGAACATCTTCTCGGTCTTGTCCAATTGCCCCTCTCCTCCCACGAAACGTCCGGCCGTTGCGCTGCGCAAGGCCCTCTGCCACTGGTGCTCTCAGGAATCGTACACGTATGTAGGCGTGATTCTAGCCTCACTCCCGGGCCTCGTCAAGGCCGGCGCGGCCCAACGCACGGGACCGCCCGCATGGCAAGCCGGAACCCAAACGGCACGCCTCTTGCAAAACGTTACTGGTTGCGGGGAGTGCGGGAACCGTATAGAGTATCGCTCCGTCGAAGACGAGCCGACGGGGAACTCGCATGACTGACGGTCACAGCTCGGGCATCGGGTGGAGGACGAAACATTGATCAATCTGGCACTGATAGGCACGGGAGCTTGGGGACGGAACCTCCTCAGGAACTTCGCGCACCTCGAGGGGGCACACCTCAAGGTCTGCTGTGACGCAGACGGCGACCAGTGCAAGACGACGCTCAACGGGTACCCCGGGATCCGTGTGGAAACCGACCCGGAAGTCATCTTCGCGGACCCTGCGATCGACGCGGTGGCGATAGCCACGCCCGCCGTGACCCACTTCGAACTCGCCAGGCGCGCCATCGAGTCGGGCAAGGACGTCTTCGTAGAGAAGCCGATGACGCTCACCTACGAGCACGCGGTCGAGCTCGTGGAGGCCGCCGACGCGGGCGAGCGCATCCTGATGGTCGGGCACCTGCTCGAATACCACGCCGCGGTCGACAAGATGAAGGAGCTCCTCGACACCGGCGAGCTGGGCGATCCGTACTACCTCTACTCCGAGCGCCTGAACCTGGGCCGCATCAGGAGTGACGAGAACGCGCTCTGGAGCCTGGCGCCGCACGACATCTCGATCATCCTGTATCTCCTGGACGAGGAACCCATCGATGTGGCGGCTCACGGCGCGGCTTACATCCGCCCGGACATAGAGGACGTGGTCTTCGTGTGCATGCGGTTCCCGGGGAACAGGTTCGCCCAGATTCACGTGTCGTGGCTCGACCCGCACAAGGTCAGGCGCACCACGCTCGTGGGCAGCAAGCGCATGGTCGTCTTCGACGACATGCAGGGCTCGGAGAAGGTCAAGATCTACGACAAGGGCGTGGAGCCCAGCGACGGGTTCGTCGATTACGCCGAATCACTGTCGCTTCGCTTCGGAGAGGTCGTCGTGCCCGTCCTGAAGACGACAGAGCCTCTCAGGCTCGAGTGCGAGCACTTCGTCGAGTGCGTGACGAACCGCACGACTCCCCGTTCGGACGGCAGGGACGGCATGAGGGTCGTCCGGGTCTTGGACGCCGCCCAGCGGTCTCTGAAAGCCGGAGGCCTGCCGGTCACTCTGGAGTAGACTTGACGCACTCACGTGGAAGCTGACTCAGCGGCAGCGGCGCCTCATCGACGCCGCACCGGCCTGGAGGGGACGCCTCAATGGAACGCTTCATCGACCCAACCGCCAGCGTAGGCGACGGCACGACCGTCGGCCGTTTCACGGTCATCGAGTCATCGGCCGTCGTGGGCGCCGGCTGCGTAATCGGACACAACGTGGTCATCCACGCCGGGACCGTTGTGGGTGACAACGTGAGGATCGATGACGGCGCCGTCCTCGGGAAGCTGCCGATGAAGGCGGCCAACTCCGCAACCACAGGCGACGAAGGGCTGCTTCCGGCGAGCATTGGCGACGGCTGCATCATCGGCACGTCGGTGGTGATATACGCCGGGTGCGAGCTGGGGTCTCGGGTGCTGGTTGCTGACCTGGCGTCGGTCAGAGAGGATGTGACGGTCGGAGACTTCTCTATCGTCGGCAGGGGCGTGACGGTAGAGAACCACTGCACGATCGGACGGTACTGCAAGTTGGAAAGCGAGTGCTACATCACGGCCTATTCATCCCTTGCCGACCGCGTCTTCGTCGCCCCGGGTGTGGTGACGTCCAACGACAACTTCATCGGCAGGACCGAGGAGCGTTTCAAGCACTTCAAGGGTGTCACGGTGGAGAGGGGCGGGCGGATCGCCGCGGGCGCGGTCATCCTGCCCGGCAAGACCGTGGGCGCCGATGCCGTGGTGGCGGCAGGCGCAGTGCTTACGAACGACGCGCCGCCGAAGAAGATCGTCCTCGGGTCTCCAGCGAGACTCAAGAAAGACGTTCCTGAGGAGCAGCTCCTCGACAATCAGGGCTGGGAGGACTAGCAGGCCCCACCTCGAGCCCGGCCGTTCGCGCCAGCACCCCCAGCATTCGTCTGGCCGCCGCCCTCCGGCAGAATTCGCTCTCTGCCGCGTGCCGCCCGTTCAATCCCAACTCTCTCGCGAATTCCGGATCCGAACGCAGCCGCCGAATGGCCGCGGCCAGTTCGTTGGGCGACTCCGGACGGGTGGTCACACCCGCACCCGCCCCGGTTACGATCTCCGCGCTCTCCCCCGCCACCGCCAGGACTATTGGCTTCGCGACGCCCATCGCCTCGAAGATCTTCGAGGGAATGACGGTGCTGAAGAGCGGGTCATCCCGCAGATGCACCAGGACGACGTCGCTCGCATTCAGTATCAGGGGAATCCGCTCACGTGGCTGACCACCGAGGAAGGTGACATTCGTGAGATTCAGCTGCTCGACCACGTGCTCGAGCTCGGCCCTTTCGGCGCCCTCTCCGACGAACAGGTAGTGGATCGGTTCACCGCGCGTCATCTCGGCGGCGGCGATCACGCTCTTGAGTCCGTGCGCCATCCCCAGTGTCCCGACGTAGGTGGCCAGGAACTCGTCGGGACGTATGCCCGCCTCCTCCCGGAGACCGTTCTCCTTTGGGCCGGGCTTGAAGTGGGACAGGTTCACCCCGTTTCTCACCACCGCAAGTCTGCTCTCCGCGATACCCCGACTCCTCAGAACCCTGACGAAGGACTCCGTCACCGAGACAATACAGTCCGCCCTGTTGTAGAGAAAGCCGGCCAGGGCGGCGACCACACGCATCGCCGGGCCGCCGCTGACAGCGCCGACTGCCGCGATCGACTCCGGCCAGAGGTCCCTGAGCTCGAACACGAACGGACGGCGCCTGAGACGCGCTGCCGCCCACGCTGAGACGGCTGTCAGCAGCTGAGGAGAGGTGCCGACCACGACATCGGGACGCTCCTGGATGACCGCGGCGGGCAGGGACATCAGCATGAAGCTCAGGTAGTCGAACGAGCGGCGGAATCGCCCCTTGTTCGGAGTCACGTAGGTCCACACGCGCACGACGCGGACCCCTTCCATCTCCTCAATGGCGTAGAGGCTGTTCCGGTAGCCGTCGTGGACCCTCCCCGTCGGGAAGTTGGGCGCCCCGGTGATGACGGTGACGTCGTGCCCGTCCTCCACCCACACGCGCGCGTGCTCGAAGGTCCTCAGTGCGGGGGCGTTGGTCTCCGGAGGGAAGTTGTCTGTCAGGAAGAGTATCTTCACGAGTGCGTGCCCTCTTACGTGGAACGTGTCGCTCACTTGATTATACACGGCGCGGCCGCGTAAGGCCACAGGCTCCGTACGGCCTCACCCCGTACAGGGGAAAGGAGCAGAGACAGACGTCCCTGCTCCTCGCAATCGTGTCAGATACGCGCCCGTCTACTTCCTACGCCTCCTGGCAACACCGATCATGCCGAGGAGACCTGAACCCAGAAGGAGTATCGTACCGGGCTCCGGGACGACAGTGTCGCCGTCGAACGTTGCGTCAATGAGGACGTGGCCGGTGCGGCAGCCCGTCGACCAGGCGAGGTTAGCGGGCATGTCATCGACGAGGTAATCCGTCGTCGATGTCACCGGCACCCAGCTGTTGTCGAACACTCGCCACTGCAGCAAGCACCAGGATCGCTCTCATCTTGCCACCTCCAGAGTTGATACGCCCGAATGCAATAGTGATGCCTCCCTCATCTACTATCGATAATGCTGCTTCCCCTATCTGCTGTCAATACTATCACATAGCTAATTCAATGACAACCCCTAGTATCTATGTACTCTCAACAGGCCGTCTACGTGTCGGAACGGCGCGGCCTTGGGCCTGTGGAGACGTACCCGGCGGTGTGTGCCCGTACCCGCCGGTGGGCGCCACTACCCGCGGGTGTGCGCCCGTACCCACCGGTGGGCGCCACTACCCGCCGGTGGGCACCCGTACACGCCTGAACACGCCCCTCTAGCCCCTCCTGAGCCCGGTGAGCGTACCCTGGCCGAGAAAGAGCCCTGGGTCCGAAGCGATGTCGGAACCAGGGCACTGTTGTGGATATCGTGAGAATGCTGCAGGTCGGTGGAGCGTTTGACGGGGCGGTCAACGGGGCGGTCGGCTGACCGGTCAGCGGACCGGTCAGCCAGGCTGCTCACCGCAGGACGGTGAACTTGCGCCGCACAGCCTCGCCGCCAACGGAGAGCTCACACAGGTAGACGCCGCTTCCGACGGGCCTGTTGGCCGAGTCCCTGCCGTCCCACGCGAGCCGGCCCTCCCCCGACTCGGCGCCCGTGCGAGAGAGATCGCGCACCAGCCTGCCGGTCGCGGTGTAGATCCGCGCCCGGACCACTGCACCGCGTGTCCCCGCGTACGTCAGCGTCGTGCTCCCGAACGTCGGGTTCGGCTGAATGGACAGCTGGAGTCCGGGGAAGTCGGGCAGATCCGGGCCGACGCGTTCCCGGGTCTCGAAGGTGCCTCCATCCCCCCAGACCGCCCCTCCGAACTCGTCCCAAGCGTACACTCTGTAGTAGTAAAGAGTGCCCGGCGCGAGACCGGTGAGCGATGCCTCGTGAGTGCAGCCACCGCCCGGAAGCGGGAGGCTCACCGAGCCCAGATCCTCGTCGGGGCCGTAGTCCACCCACGTCGTGCACGGACGATCCGTCGACCACGCGATCGTCGCGGCGGTATCCGCCACGCATACGATCCCCGGTCTCGTGATCGTCACACCCTTCCCGTCGCCGCTGGACGCATCGGGAAGCTCTGTGGCAAAAACGAAGGGAGCGCCCTCGGCGGTGTCTGCCCCGCAGGCGCTCAGGATCACGAACGTATACTCGTGCGTGGGCGCCACCGGTCTGACCCGCACGACGTGGTCTACCACGGGGGTCGGGTCAACCTCCGTCCAGCAGTCGAGGTCTCCTTCCGTCCCGTACCGCATCTGGGAGGTCGCGGGACGGTCCGTGGTCCACGTTACGACGATGGAGTTCAGACGCTCAGAGAAGGCCTGGACGTCACCCATGATCGGGGGACCGGTCGGCTCCAGGTCCAAGGTCGTGAACGTTGAGTCGGGTGAGAACGCGTCCGCCCCGTAGCTGTCACGGGAGTGCGCGCGGAAGTGGTACGAGGTTCCGTTGAGAAGACCGGTGAGCACCACCGAGTGTTCGACGACCGCGAGAGTGTCCTCGGCGGTTTCCTGCCCGTACTCGTCTGTCAGACCGTACTCTACTCTGGACGTGGCCGGCCTCGTGGTCGTCCAACCGATGACGGCCCACGTCGCTCCCACACCCGACACGGTCACGTCAGCTATCTCAAGATCGAGAGCGACGGTATCGAACGTGTGATCGCCGGAATCAGATGTCCTGTCGAACGCGTCGGTGCTCAGAGCCCTGAAGTGGTACGTCGACCCCGGAGCGAGTCCCTCGAGCAGCATCCGGTGGGACGACGTCATCTGGGGGTCGACTCCGGTGTCGTCGCCGTAGTCGGAGGTTAAGCCGTACTCGACACTGGAGCTCGAAGGGATGTTCGTCTGCCACCTGATGACGGCAGACGAGGGTGTGACAGAATCGACAACGACCGACGACAGGACCAGGAGTTCCAGAAGCGAGATGGAGACCGTGTGAGTTCCGGGCGCGCCGTCGGCGATCGCGAAGTCGAGGATGCCAAGCGAATCGGACCCTACGGAGCCTTCCGGGAGAGCCTCGCCATCGACCGCCACGCCGAACGACGACCCGGGAACGACCCCTATCAGAACATGTGAAGTGGCGTCCCTGGCGCCCGGACCTTCGGCCAGAGCACAGGGAGCCACTAGAAGCATCACCACCGCGGCCGCCAGCGCGGCAACCGCGCTCACCCGCCTCCTGCTGAGTTCCCGCATCTACACACCCCGTGTTGCGTTGCCCAAGAAGACCGAACGAGATCAGCGGGGCCTGGGGCAGGTGCACAGGGGGTTGCCAGTACAGTGGAAGACTCAAGGACCGGCCAGCGTGGGGGTTGTCTTGCCGGTCCAGCGCGACCGAGGCTTCTCGAGTGCCCGCTTGGCCCCGCCTGATCTCGATTCCGAGTCGCGCTACGCTCGAGAGAACGTGGCACAGGACCGAGGGGAGTTCGTTTCACTGTGGAGTCGGCTGGGCGTACGGAAAGACGGGGCCCGTCCTCACGCAGTCGCGTGCGAACGGGCCCCTCTGAAGCTGGTTGCTTTCTTGAAGCCGGCTACGTCATCGGGCCTCCCCCCGCTCGGGTGAGAGTCCCGTCACCGTGCAGCACTACGGAACTGGCGATCCCGACACCGTGTTCGAGAGAGCCTCTGCTCCGAACGAGTCAACGACCGCTACCTCGTACCAGTAGATGATGGACGCATTGAGCGACTCGTGAGTGTAGAAGGTCTCGCTCCGCGTCTCGATCCTGGCGATGACCCTCTTCTCGTCGGTCGCCGGGGGAGCCGGAGGGTCTTCCTCCCACATGATGAGCTCGTAGTACATGAAGTCCTCCGCGTCGCTCACGGTCCAGCTGAGATCGAGCGAGGTTGAGTCCGGCGCCCACGGCGTGAAGAGCTCGACCGGGGCCGGCGGTAGGTTCTCGAAGGTCGTCGCCGAGACCTCGTTGCTGATGCTGGCCAGGCCCGTGCGGTCGACCACGTACACCGCGTAGTAGTACGTCGAATCCGGCTCGAGTCCCATATCGGTGTGGTCGGTGATGGACTGGTTGGAGATGTCACCTATGAGCTCCCGCTGCGTGGACTCGTCGACGCCGGGAACGTACGACCGGTACAGCTTATAGGTCGAGAAGTCCGCGTCGTTGTTGCGGGACCACGAGAGGGCGATCGTGCGCTCGGAAAGCGGTACCGGAGTGCCCATCTCGACGGCCGCCGGGGGGTCGAGAACCGTAACGGTTCCGGCGGCGAGCACGGGCTCCGCGCGGTTGCCTACGTCGTCGGTGAAGTTCCCTGTCACGGAGCCGTTCACGACTTCCACACCCGGCTCGATGGTGTAGTCCCTCTCGTACACCCCGTCCTCGGGTACCGTGTCCCCGCCGGTCCCGTCGTCGTAGAGAGCGATGCGGACGAGCGTGCCCAGGTCGACCGTGGCCTCCCCGTGGATCTCACCCGCCGTCAGGGTGAAGTGAATGACGTCGCCCGGCGACAGGTCCTCGCCGTCCGAGTCCTCGGTCACTGACTCGATCACGGCCCTGGTATCCAACTCGATGCTGTCGCTGACGATGTCGGACTCATTGTCGGCCGCGTCCCTGAATCGGACATAGACGGTCTTGTCACCGTCGCCGGCCAGGAGAGACCACGAGTAGGTGGACTGATAGGGCTGCCACTGAGCACCCGACATGTCAGGTGCGTTCGAAATCTGCATGATCTCGGTCTCAGCAGATGCGGACATCCTGAGGGTAACGTTCCTCGATGAGGTCTTCGGATTGCCCTGGTCTATCGTGACGCTGAACATCCTGGGGATCACGACTATCTCTCTCGACGCTTCGCCCTCGAGGCCAAGATCGTTGACGCCGGACACCTTGTAGTAGTACGCCTGCCCGTTCCTGACGTCCGCGTCCGCGTACGCCGTCTCTGTCGTGGTATCGATCA
>JALGZG010000190.1 GCA_025782345.1 bacterium
ACACCAAAGGCGGTGTAGCTCAGCTGGTTAGAGCAACGGAATCATAATCCGTGTGTCCGGGGTTCGAGTCCCTGCACCGCTACCAGATTGGGGCCCTCTCGCTCAACGCCGGAGGGCCTCCGCCTTGTGAAGGGCTGAGGAGTCGCATGGCCGACCTCGTATCGACAGTTCGGGAGACCATGGAGCGGTATCGCATGATCTCCCCCAGAGACACAGTCCTTGCGGCCGTGTCCGGGGGGCCAGACTCCGTCTGCATGCTGCACATACTGCTGAGCCTCCGGGAGCAGATGGGATTCGAGGTCAAGATCGCCCATCTCGACCATCAGTTCCGTGGCCAAGAATCGCGCCGTGACGCCGAATTCGTGACGGAGCTTGCCGAGCGGTTCGACGTCCCCTGCTTTTGTCACGAGGAGAACGTGCCGCGCTTCCTGATGTCGAATGCCATGTCCGCACAGGATGCCGCGCGCATCCTTCGCTATCAGTTCCTCGTGAAGACGTCCAAGCTCGAATACTGCCAGCGCATAGCGACCGGACACAACGCCGACGACCAGGCGGAAACGGTGCTGATGCGCGTGCTCCGCGGCGCCGGGCCCGACGGCCTCGCCGGTATTCCACCGAAACGTGAGGGGATCATCATCCGTCCGATCCTCGCGTGCTGGCGCTCGGAGATCGAGGACTACCTGTCGGAGCACGATCTTCCCTTCCGCGTTGACGAAAGCAACCTCGAGTCGAAGTACCTGAGGAACGAGATCCGGAACGACCTTTTGCCCCGGCTTGCGCGGTACAACCCGCAGATCTCGAGGTCGCTCGTGAATCTCGCCTCGACAATGGCGGACGTCTCCGCTCACTTCGGCAGGCTGACGGACCTCGCGGTCCCGGAAGCCATGAAAACAGCGCGCGTTGGCCAGTTTGTCCTTGATTTGGACAAGATCGCTGGCTACGATAAGGCTTTACAGAGGAGCGTTTTCCGGAGGGTCTTTGAGTCTCTCCGCCCTGACCTTTCCCCTCTCGCCTCTCGCCACGTTGAGAATCTCCTGAGCATGCTGAGAAAGGGTGATGTCGGAGCATCGGTAGAGCTTCCGGACCGCGCCCAGGCTCGACTCGAGCATGGGTGCGTCGTGTTCTCACACGGCGACGGGCTTCCTGTGGGCGAGGAGAAAGTGCTCGAGGCGCCGGGGATGGCCACGTTCGCGGACGCGGGGCTCACGCTCACCGCCGAACTCCTGCCCCGTTCCGAACTGGGGTTCTGCCCAACCGAGGCCAACGAGGACCTTGCGCTCTTTGACTGGAACGAGCTCTCGCCTCCGCTCAAGATCCGCTCGAAGAAGGTGGGAGACAGGTTCCAGCCCTTCGGGATGGAGGGAACGCAGAGTCTGAAGGAGCTCTTCATCAACTCGAAGATCGCTTTCAGTTTCAGACCGTCCGTCCCGCTCCTTTGTGATGAGGCCGGTATCCTGTGGGCCGTGGGCGTTCGCCGTTCGGCCCGGGCTCCGGTGACCGATGACACAGAGACGGTTCTCGCTCTAAGGGCACATACATCGGAGGGGTCCCCTGGAAATCGGGAAAATACTGCTGTCTGAGAAGCAGATACAGGACAGGGTCGCTGAGCTCGGGGCGCGCATCTCTGAGGACTACGCCGACGAGCCGCCGGTTTTCGTGAACATCCTGAAGGGCGGCGTGATATTCCTCGCCGACCTCATCAGGGCGACGAAGATCCCAATTGAGATCGACTTCATGGAGGTGTCCAGCTACGGCGACGGCACCGACAGCACGGGTGTGGTCAGAATCCTCGAGGACCTGTCGCAGAACATCGAGGGCAGACACGTCCTCATCATAGAGGACATCGTCGACACGGGGTGCACGCTTCAGTACATCATACAGAACCTCGAGACGCGCCACCCGAAGGACGTGAAGATCTGCACGCTTCTGGACAGGCGCGGGCGCAGGGAGGTCGACATCAATCTCGACTACGTAGGTTTCGTGGTCCCCGACAAGTTCGTCATCGGGTATGGACTCGATCTGGCACAGAAGTACCGCAACCTCCCTCACATCGCAGTGCTCGACGATGAGGAGATACCCTAGGAGAGAGCACGGAAACGGGAGCGGGCACACGAGCCCGCACGGACACCGACTCCGCTGCCCCGGGAACTGAACTCATGAGATTTCGCTCGGAAGACCATCGACCCCGCTGGGGCCAGGACAAGAAGGGCAAGGACGAGAAGCGCGACAAGCTCGGCGGCCTCTCGAAGAGGATCGTGCCGAATCCGCGGTCCCGCTTTCCGTTGATGCTTTGGATCATCGTCAGCTTCATCATCTTCATGGGGTTCAATCTCTATTTTCAGAGCAGGGAGACCCGCGTCGAGATCTCCTATTCGCGATTCATCGAGGAGATCGAGGCGGGGAATCTCGCCGCAGTCGACATTGCCGACCGCCACGTCGAGGGTGAACTCGCCACGACCGCGACCGTCGTGCTGAGCGGCAGCTCCGTCGACTTCATCCTGTTCGAGACCTGGCTCCTGTCCGACGATCCCGATCTCTTCAGCGTCATCCGGGAGCACAGCCCCGATGCCGTGGTCAACGGGCTTCCGCCGTCGACCAACTGGGGCGGCGTGGTGTTCTCGATACTGCCCCTTGCCGTGATCGTGATCTTCTGGATCTTCATCATGAGGACGATGCGAGGCGGCGCGGGCGCGGGCAAGGCGTTCAGCTTCGGGAAGAGCGGCGCCAGGCTCCTCACCGAGGACCGTCCCAAGGTGACATTCGACGACGTCGCCGGGCTTCCGGAAGCGAAACAGGAGCTCCAGGAGATAGTCGAGTTCCTCCGGGAACCCATGAAATTCCAGCGACTGGGCGGCAAGATCCCGAAGGGCGCACTCCTGATCGGACCTCCGGGCACGGGCAAGACACTGCTCGCCCGGGCGGTCGCCGGTGAGGCGGAGGTCCCCTTCCTGTCCATAAGCGGGTCCGACTTCGTCGAGATGTTCGTCGGGGTCGGCGCTTCACGGGTCCGTGACCTCTTCGAGCAGGGCAAGGCCAACGCTCCGTGCATCATCTTCATCGATGAGATGGACGCCGTGGGGCGCGTGAGGGGCGCAGGCTTAGGCGGCGGCCACGACGAGCGCGAACAGACCCTCAACCAGCTCCTGGTCGAGATGGACGGATTCGAGTCCAACGAAGGAGTGATCCTCCTGGCTGCAACCAACAGGCCGGACGTTCTCGATCCGGCGCTTCTTCGTCCTGGCAGATTCGACCGCCAGATAGTCGTGGACCGTCCCGAGCTAGAGGGGAGAATCGGCATTCTCAAGGTCAGTGCGCGGAACGTCACGGTGGACGAAAAGGTCGATTTCAAGATCATCGCCAGAGGAACGCCGGGCCTGTCAGGC
This sequence comes from bacterium, assembly GCA_025782345.1. Taxonomy (GTDB): domain Bacteria; phylum Joyebacterota; class Joyebacteria; order Joyebacterales; family Joyebacteraceae; genus JALGZG01. Next base: position 3,384 of record JALGZG010000190.1, read on the forward strand.
GCCGATCTGGCTAACCTCGTGAACGAGGCAGCGCTCCGGGCCGCACGGGTCGGGCACAAGGCCGTGGAGATGGACGACTTCGAGGAAGCCAAGGACAAGATAATGCTCGGTATGGAGAGGAAGAGCGTCATCCTCTCCGACGACGAGATCCAGACGACCGCCTACCACGAGGCCGGCCACGCGCTCGTGGCGTGGCTCACGCCGGGAACGGACCCCATACACAAGGTCACGATCATCCCGAGAGGCCACGCGCTCGGGATAACGCACTTCCTTCCCGTGGACGAGAGACACAACTACAGCAGGCAGTACTGGCTGAACACGCTGGCCAGCGCCCTCGGAGGACGGGCCGCAGAAAAGCTCGCCCTCGCTGACATTAACACCGGTGCGGCACAGGACCTCAGCTACGCAACGGAGATCGCGCGGCGGATGGTGTGCGAGTGGGGCATGAGCGAGGTGCTCGGGCCTGTCGCCTTTGGGAACGAAGACGGCCCGATCTTCCTCGGTCGAGAGATGGGCAGGGTCAAGGACCACAGCGAGGCCACGGCCGTGCTGATCGACAAGGAGATCCGTGCACTGGTTGACGCCGCGAGTAATCGCGCCGAGAAACTCCTGTCAGCCAATCTCGACAAGCTGAACCTGCTGGCCGAGGCTCTCCTCGAGCGCGAGACGCTCACCGGAGACGAAGTCAACGAGCTGTTCGGTGTCACCGTGAAGCGCGAGGGCGACGCCGCTGAAGACCGCGCCGAGAAGGCCTCT
>JALGZG010000006.1 GCA_025782345.1 bacterium
AGTGGGGGGGAGGACTCAGCACTCACCCGGGATCGAGGAGTCCGACGCGAAGGGACTGTCGCCCTCTGTGTTCCGCGTCTCCATCCGGGAGGGCGAGGGCTACCTGGGGTACGTCGCCTCATTCCTCAACGTGCCGGGGATTTTCGGCTCCACGGCCTACCAGAGCGCCAACTACATCGGCGTGGATTGCGCCGACGTGCTCGTCGCGGCCCATGCCAGGTGGACGGGTCGCTCGGACTCGCGGGACTACAACGTTGCCATGCTGGCGGACGAACTCACACGCGTCGCGGAGTTCGAGCTCAGGCGAGGGAATCTGGATACCGAACTCAAGTGGGGAAGCGACGTGCATCCCGGCGACCTCATAGCGGTACGCTATCGTGGCTACCGTCAGTACGGGCACATCGGGGCGCTTCACTCGGACCTGAACCGCAACGGGGTCCTCGACCGGTGGGACCTGGTGCTCCACGCGGGACCTTCACCGCTGCACTACTCGCCGGTGAGGTCCGGAGGGTTCGAGGGGCACGTGGTTGTGTTGAGATTTCCCGGGACGGCGCCTTAGTGGCACCGTGGGCGTCCCGGCACGAGTTCGAGTCTCGGCGGCCCCGCCAGCATCGCAAGAGGCCGCCCCTGTTTCGAGGGGCGGCCTTCTGCCGTCTTTGAGATGGGTGACTACACCGCCGGACGGAAGGACGGTCCCTCTACGATAGATGGAGTGCGGACGTCCCTCAGTGCGAACGGCCCGAGCCTGCCGGCCCGAGGCCCGCCCCGAAAGGAGCTCCCGGGACTTTTCCCGGGGGCTCTTCCTTGGTCGCGGGTGCCCGTCTTGTAGCCGATCCTGAGAGACTGCCCGTCGTGCTGGCACGCCGGCTCTACGCAGGCGTTAGGCACGGAGCGCGTAGGATCACGAGGGTCAGGTTGACTACCTGATGGGCCGGGCGCGATCGGGTACGTCCTATCTTTTCCAGAAACCGCGATGCAGCAGGATCAGCACCGTGTACAGCTCCAGGCGACCGAGCAGCATGCACGCGATGAGAATGACCTGGCCGGTTGTGGGAATGGACGCGTACGTCTCAGTAGCGCCGACCGCTCCCAGACCCGGACCGATGTTGCCGAGCGTAGCCGCAACCGACGATGCGGCCGTCACCATGTCGGGCGTGTAGAATGTCATGGCAAGGGAGGCGACAGCGAAGATCGCCACGAAGATGATGAAGAAGCTGGAGATGTTCGAGACCGTGTTCTCCTCCAGGGACTGGCGACCGAGCTTGATCTTTATGATGGTGCGCGGGTGCATGGCACGTTCCAGCTCCCGTGCGATCTTCTTCAGGATCACAAGAAAGCGTACGACCTTGATGCCGCCGCCTGTTGAACCGCCACACCCTCCAATGAACATCAGCAGAACCAGCAGCAACCGCGACGCGTTCGGCCACACATTGAAGTCCTGCGTGACAAAGCCGGTGGTGGTCATGATCGATGTGCCCTGGAAGAAGCCCGCCCGTAGGGCCGCACCGGCCCCTTCATAGGCTTCTCCCCAGACATTGAGACTGAGGAGAAGGCAGCTGCCGAGCCACAGTACCGTGTAGAAGCGAAACTCCGGATCGTGCACGAAGGCCTGTGGCTTTCCTTGCAGGGCGCGATAGTGAAGCGCGAAGTTGGCGCCCGCGAGGAACATGAAGACGATTATCACGATCTCGATGTAAGCGCTGTCGAAGGCGGCGATGCTTGCGCTTCGAGTGGAGAAGCCGCCCGTGGACATTGTGGCAAACGTGTGACAGGAGGCGTCGTACCAATCCATGCCACCGAACATGAGCAACGCGACTTGGCTGACGCTAAGCAGGACGTAAAGCCCCCAGAGGAGTTTGGCCGTGGATGCGATACGCGGTGTCAGACGGTCCTTGGAAGGGCCCGGTATCTCTGCGCGGTAGATCTGCATGCCGCCTACACCCAGGAAGGGCAGAATGGCGATGCAGAGGACCAGCACTCCCATGCCGCCCAGCCACTGTGTCATGCCACGCCAGAACAGGATCCCGCGCGGAACGAACTCGAGACCGGACAGCACGGAGGCCCCGGTCGTCGTGAACCCGGACATCGACTCGAAAAGGGCCGACACTGGATGCGAGATGACACCCGAGAGGAGATAGGGGAAGGACCCGGCGACGGCTGCTGCGATCCATCCAAACGTGACAATGGCGAACCCGTCGCGCTTGGACAGGCGGATGGGACCGCGTGTCAATGCCCACATCGCGAAGGCGATCGACAGGACGATTCCGCCGCTCAGAGCGAGAGACCACTGAGCCGGCGCGGGATCTCCGGCGTGCCAGGCAACCAGCCAGCACACGCCCTCGCCAATGGCGATGAACGAGAGCACGTAGGAGATGAGATGCAGAACGGGGCGGGGTCTCATTTGCGGAACACCGATTCGAGCTTCGAGGCGGCCCCAAGGGGCGCGAATACGATGACCTGATCGCCCTCGTGCAGCACAGTGTCGCCCGTTCCGATGCTGGCGACTTCTCCGCGCACGATGGCGGCCACGATCGCCTGCTTCGGAAGGCGAGCGGTCTTCAGCGCCTTACCGACCCACCTGCTGCCCGCGGACACGCGGACTTCCAGCAGTTCCCCAGGCACGCCCTGCAGCAGGGTTATCGCCAGGATGCTGGTGCCTCTCACGAAACGGAGAAAAGCATTCATGGTCGCGTAGTAGGGGCTGACGGCCCGGTCGAGCAGCCCGGCCTCGTTTATGATCGAGACATACTCCGGCTTGGAGATGACCGCAACCCCGAGGGCAGCTCCCAGTTTCTTGGCAAGGAGGCAGGCGATGATGTTGTTCTCGTCGTTGCCGGTTGAGGCCACGATGGCGGTGTTGTGCGTGATGCCGATCTCATCCAGAACCGTGGGGTCCAGCGCGCTGCCGGCGAGTACCATGCTCTTCTCCAGCGACGCCGAACACTCATGGGCTCGCTCGTTGTTCTCTTCGATCACAACAACCTGCTTGTCAGTCCGTTCCAGGTGACGAGCAAGCCGCCATCCCACGTCACCACCGCCGGCGATAACGACTTTGTGAACCGTGATGTGATGTGGTCGTACGACTTTGAGGAACGCTCGCACGTCGGCCGGCCGCCCGACGCAGTAGATCGTGTCCTTGACCTCAAACTCCGTGTCCCCGTGCGGCATCAGCAACCTCTCCTGGCGCATTACCGCGATCAGGCGCACGTTGCTGAGAACGTCCGGGTGCGGGAAGTCCTTGAGCGGCCCTGCGAGCAGAGGACTACCAGGAGGCACATCCGTGCCCACGGCCTGGATGCGGCCCCCCGCCATGCGGACGATCTCCTTGGCGCCGCCCAGATTGAGGACGGACAGGACCTCGCGGGCGCACTCGTCGTGTTCGTTGACGACCAGGTCGATCCCGAGGGCGGAGAGGTTCTCCACGTGCCGCTCGATGGTCAACTCGTCATTCGACACGCGGGCTGCCGTGTACCGTGCGCCGGCCGCGTGCGCAAACGCGGCGGCCAGTATGTTGACCTCATCCCGATCGGTTACGGTGGCGACGAGTCCGGCCTTCGCCACGCCCGCTTCCTCCAGGACCCCGGGGCTGATGCCGCTGCCAAGGATCGTCTGAACGTCCAGTTCGGAGGCTATCTCCTCCAGGGGCCGCGCGCGGTGATCGACAACAACGACATCGTGGTTCTCGTCGCACAGCCTAGAGGCCAACCTGTGTCCGGCGACTCCTGCTCCTATGATGACGACTCTCATTGCACACCCCATATGAGTTAGGAGCTTCTCTGTCGCAGACGGGTTCCGCCCGCCACTTGCCCTGACGGGCTGGCAATCCGCGCACTGCACGGCATGCGCCACGATACCATCCTATACTCACATACTTGGGGATGAGGCTCAAGCCATAGTCATGGAACAGTCAGAGGAGAGGAATGGCGGCTGAGAGGAACAGCGTTTCTCGGACGGTGCGGGCACACGCTCGTGAACACCTCCGGATTGAGGAGCTCATCCCGGAGCTTCCTGTTGAGCAACTCGTCATGGCCCTCCTCCCGTCGGGCCTGGATTGATACGGGTGGACGACACGAGAGTTCGGCATGAGCTGCAAGCAACTCGATCAAACGAACAGCCCGGACCTCTCGGCCCGGGCGG
>JALGZG010000339.1 GCA_025782345.1 bacterium
AGAACGCGCCCACCCCGGGGGACACGCGGGACAGGATGTACTTCGCCGCGAGAGTATCGGCCTTTATGGTGATGCTGCTGCCGTCCCCGGCGATCCTCAGGCGCTCCTCACCGTTCGTGGCGAGGATGAGGTCGACTACCTCGGCGGTTCCGACGTAGTTCCTCTCGGGGTCCGTGTTCCTGTTGCCCCTGGTGTGCCAGACGTTCGCGGGCACGGGGCCACCGCCGCGCGGCGGCGCGCCCGGGATCTCAGGAACGTCCGTGATCTTCTCCCAGCTCACGCTCGTTATGTGACCGTCGGTGACCGACAGTGGCGTGAGCTTCTCGGATGTGATGGAACCATCGGGCACTTCGTCGGCAACGCGTGCCCTGAAGGCGTAGGCGGTGGTCATCAGCTGTAGCCGCGGGACCATCTCCGAATCGTCACCAAGCTGGACGCCCAGGTAGTACTGTGCGTCGAATGGAATGTCCAGGGGCGCGGGCGGCGTGCCCTCACCGAGCCGCACCTGAACGACGCCGTCGACGACCTCGACGCCCAGGTGTTCTTCCGCCCAGACGGGCACCCCGCCTTCAGGTGACTCATACAGGGAGAACCGGAAGTCGTACGGGCCGTCGGACAGGGGCTGTCCGCTGTCGTCGGTGATGTAGCCCTCGTACATCATCATCTTGGCAATGCCGACACGATGAGCAGGGTGAGTGCGAGGACGCCGAGTCGCAGACCACATTCGCCAGCGTTTGTCATCATCTTCTCCGCCTCCTGCTGTGTGGCTCGAAGCCACGCCAAGCCGCGCGGCAGAAGTGCGTGCCGCCGCGCTGGTTACGTCGCGAATCCTGTGAATGGCATTCGTGTGAGTCTACATAATGCTAGCACACTTCCAGAAAACCGGCAAGGCCAATCGCGATTGTGACTCATCAATCAGATAGGAGCGGCGGCATTGGGGGAACAACAGAAGCCCCGCCCACTTGGGCAGGGTCTCTGTTGTGGGGTTCCTAGTGCTTGGGAGTTGGAACCATCTCACGCCATGGCTCAAGATCGCAGGCTAGACCATATGGAACGGTCGAGCCCGACCGTTCCATATCATTTGAGCAGCACCATCCTCTTCGTGTCCCGTGAGCGAGCCGTGACCAGGCGGTAGAAGTAGATGCCTGAAGCGACCGTCCGTCCCTCCTCGTCATCTCCACGCCAGGCGACGGACTGAGAGGGCCGCATCGAAGATCTCGAGCAGCACGCGGTCCCCTCCCTCCGGCAATACGAAGCAGATCGTCGTGACGGGATTGAAGGGATTCGGGACGTTCTGCCTCAATCTCGCCTTGGACACCGACCAGACCCCCTCGGCGGGGACACCAACCTCCTCCTCGTAGCCGTAGAGCCCGGAGCGCCTGTTGTTGTGCCTGAACGTACCCCACTCGACGCCGTCCCCACCAGCATATGCTCCCGGCGTGTCCCAGACGTACACCATGACGTCCATGCCCGAGACCACGACCTCGACGTCTCCGTCGCCATCGAGATCTGCAAGAGCTGGCGTGGAGTGCACCTCTGCGTCGACCTGAATCGGCCATCCTGCCACGACGCTGCCATCAGTGTGGAACGCGTATACCTTCCCGTTCGTGGCACCCGTGAGGATCTCCGGTTCGGAGTCCCCGTCGATGTCACCTACGACGACGCTGCTGCGCTTCTCCCCGGCACCGGCCCCGGCCATGGTCTGTGGCCACCCGGGGTAGATGTCGCCTTCCCAGGTCCACACGTGGACCTTGCCATCGGAGCTCACGATGATGATCTCGAGGTCGTCGTCACCGTCAAGGTCAGCAAGCGTCGGAGAAGACGGGAAATCATCAGGCATCAGAGGGCACGTCTGGGGCCAGTTCGGGAACGTCGCGCCGGCCGCCGAGAGCAGCCGCACCTGGTTGTTGTTGGACGACGTGGCCACGACCTCGAGCTGCCCGTTGTTGTTGACGTCCCCAACGGCAATCGAACTCCGGGAGGACGCACCCATGTTGACCGGCCAGCCGGGCACAGGCGAGCCGTCCGGGTTGAAGCAGAAGAGGCTTCCGCAGCGCGACGCAACCAGAATCTCAAGCTCGTGATCCTGATCCAAGTCGGCCAGAGCCGGCGAAGCGTAGGCGAAGTTGGCACGCAGGTGGGCAAAGATGCCTTGAGTGGCCGGGTTGTTGTCTCCGTCGATCAACTCAGTTCCATCGGCCTTCCAAGCATACAGGTAGCCG
>JALGZG010000369.1 GCA_025782345.1 bacterium
CGCCCGGCACCTGCTCGTAGTGCGAGAACTCCTGCTCGTAGAAGCCGCGGCCCTGCGTGATGGACCGTAGATGTGTCGAGTACTTGTAGAGTTCTGCCAGCGGCACCTGCGCCGTGACCACCTGGTAGCGGCCCTGCTGCCCCGTCTCGCGAATCTTCCCGCGGCGCGACGACACATCGCTCATGACGTCACCCAGGTACTCGTCCGGCACGGTCACCGTGATGCTGTAGATGGGCTCAAGAAGCACGGGATTGGCATCGGCCGCCGCAAGCCGGAAGCCGATGGAGCCCGCCATCTTGAACGCGTTCTCGTTTGAGTCGACGGGGTGGAACTTGCCGTCGTAGACCGCCACCTTGACGTCGACAACCGGATAGCCGGCCAGGACGCCCGCCTCCATGCGCTCTTTGACGCCCTTCTCGACGGCCGGGATAAACTTGGAGGGAATGGAACCGCCCACTACCTCGTTGGCGAATTCGAAGCCCGAGCCGCGCTCGACCGGCTCCAGTCTGAGCCACGCGACACCGAACTGGCCGCGTCCGCCGGTCTGCTTCTTGTACTTGCCTTCGGCCGATGCCGTCGCCCGGATGGTCTCGCGGAACGGGATCCTCGGCTTCTCGCGCTCGAGCGCGACGCCGAACTTGTCCTTCAACTTCTCGATCATGACGTCGAGGTGAAGGACGCCCAGCCCGGAGACGATGGTCTGCCTGATGACACGGTCGTAGCCGGCCGTGAAGGTCGGGTCCTCTTCATGCAGCTTCGCGAGCCCCGTCGCTATCTTCTCCTCGTCACCCTTCGTCTTGGACTTCACCGCCTCGGACAGCACGGGCTTCGGGAACACGACGGGCGGAAGCGCGATGGGGTTTGCCTTCGTGCACAGCGTATCGCCCGTAGAGGTGATCTTGAGCTTCACCACGCCCGCGATGTCGCCGGCCGAGACCGACTCCATCTCCTTGCGGTCGTGCCCGACGAGGGCGTAGATGCTGCCCATCCGCTCGCCCTCGCCCTTGGTCGAGTTCAGGACATCGCTCCCGGAACTCACCGTCCCGGAGTAGACGCGGAAGAACAGAAGCTCGCCGACGTGCTGCTCCGACACCGTCTTGAAGACCAGGGCCGAGAACGGCGCATCCGGAGTGGCCGGGAACGTGACCTCGTCCTCCCCGCCCGGCTTCGTGCCCCGAACCTCAGGAGTGTCCGCCGGAGCGGGCATGACTCCCGCCACCAGATTCAGGAGCGCCTCGACGCCGGCGGTCGAAGTCGCGACGGTTGCCACGGCGGGCACGATCGTCGCAGCGGCGACACCGGCCCTGAGTCCCCCGCGTATCTCATCCGGGGTGAGTTCCTCGTCCCCGAAGAACTTCTCCATCAGCGCTTCATCCGACTCGGCCGCGGCCTCGATCAGCTGGGTCCTCAGCTCGGCCACCTCGTCGGCCATGTCGGCCGGGACGTCTTCCTTCTTCGCCTTCCCGGAACCATCTGAGATGTAGGCCTTCTGTTCAATGAGATCGACCACGCCCTTGAAGCTATCGGCGGCGCCGATGGGAATAACGACCGGGGCAACGCGCGCGCCCAGAGCACTGGCGGCGGCGTCCAGGCACTTCCGGAAGTCGGCGTGCTCCTTGTCCATCTTGTTGACGCAGATCATGCGCGGTTTGCCGGCTGTTTCGAGGAACTGCCACACGAGTTCGGTGCCGACCTCGACGCCCGACGGAGCGGCCATGAGCACGATGGCCGAGTCGGCCACGCGGAGCCCGGCCTTCACATCACCGTAGAAGTCGGCGTACCCGGGGCAATCGAGGACGTTGATCTTCGTCCCGTTCCAGGTGCAGTGCCCCAGCCCCAGGTTGATGGTGATCTGTCGCTTCTTCTCGTTCTCGGCGAAATCCAGAGCCGAGGAGCCCTCGTCCACATTGCCCATGCGTGACACGGCCCCGCCGGCGAACAGCATCGCCTCTGCCAGGGTCGTCTTGCCTGCGTCGCCGTGGGCGACCAGGGCGATATTGCGAATCTTGTCTGGCGACAACGACTTCATGGTACGTCCTTCCCAAGAGATCGAGCATGCTCAACCGTGATTCAATGCTGGACTGTATCAAACGATAGAAGATACCAGCTGTACAGGCACCAGTCAACCTGAAACTCCGATATTCGGCTTGCCTGAAACCCCTGCCCGTGGTATCTTGAACAGCTTGTAGTGGTCCGCCGGTCCGGGATCGCGCCGAGCCCTCGACGCGGGGGCTCGAACCAGTTCATTATAGAGAGTAGCTCGCAGAGAGCAACCACGCACGGAGGCGCTATCTTGATGCTAGACAATCTCCGCTCGAACATGAAGGTCTTCCTGTGGATAGCCGCCGGCGCCTTCATCGTCAGTATCGGCGCAGGCACCATATTCGGCAGCCGCCGTCGCGACCAGAGCCAGACGCCCGAGCAGGGACTCATCGGTGTCGTCGAGGGCGTGCCCATTCAGTACCGCGACTTCTCCGAGGCGTACAGGCAGAGGATCGTAGATTACGCGCAGCGCAGCGGCTCAGAGGTCTCGGACGCGACGCGGGATGCCATCCGGGAGGAGACCTGGAACTCGATGGTGACCGAAATCCTCGTCACGAACAAGATCGAGAAAATGGGCATCGACGTGCCCGACCAGACGGTCTTCGACATCCTCTGGAACAACCCTCCACAGTCAGTGTACCAATCGCCTGCCTTCCAGGACGAGAACGGGAACTTCAGCTTCGACGCGTATCACCGCGAGATCCAAATGCACCCCGAGCGCTGGGACGGTGTCGCCGACTACTACAGAAGCTCGATCCGACGCCAGATACTCCAGCGCGAGATCCAGTCGGCCGCGATGATCAGCGACAACGAGCTCTGGGACGAGTTCGTGGCGCGGAACGAGAAGGTCCGCGTCTCCTTCGCGAGTATCGACCCGCGCAGGGTTGAGCGGGAATCGCTGAAGCCGACCGAGGAGGAGGCCCGCGAGTACTTCCAGACTCACAGAGCGGACTTCGAGCGACCGGCCACGGTCATCCTCAGCTTCGTGGACCTCCCGAAGATCGCGACGCCCGAGGACGAGGACGACATAGTCCTGAGGCTCGAGGAGCTGGCCGCCGCTGTCCGGGAGGGCGAGGACTTCGCGGAGCTCGCCAGGGTCTATTCCGAGGGACCGAGCGGACCGCAGGGCGGCGACCTCGGCTTCTTCGGCCGCGGCGCCATGGCTGAGCCGTTCGAGGAGGTCGCGTTCGGACTCAAGGTTGGCGAGGTCAGCGACCCCGTCAAGACCCGGTTCGGCTACCACATCATCAAGGTCGAGGACAGGAGGACCGAGAACGGGGAGCTTCAGGTCCACGCGCGGCACATACTGATAGAGATAAGGCCCAGCGAGCAGACGCTCGTCGAGCTCGAGCGCGATCTGAGAGAGCTCTCGGCGCTGACCGAGACGGACGGGCTCACGGCCGCCGCCGAAGCACTGGGCTACGACATCAAGGCCACCAGCCCCTTCGTGGACGCGCGCTACATCCCCGGCGTCGGTGATCTCAGGCCCGCCGTGAAGATCGCATTCGAAAGCGAGGTGGGCACACCCGTCGGTCCGTACGTCACCGCCGATGCGTACTACATGTTCGAGGTCGCGGAGAAGCTACCGAGCGTGCTTCCGACCTACGACGACATCGCCAGGGAACTCCAGGGAGAGAGCCCTGAGCACCCCGCCGCGACGGCCCTGATTCTGGCGCGTCAGCGCGACACCGCATTGGCCGTCGCCGAGGAGATAGCGGCGGCGGTCCGGTCCGGCCAGCATCTCGAGGAGGCCGCGGCCGCGAGTGGTTACCAGGTCACGCAGTCGCAGCCCTTCTCGAGAAGAGACTACGTGCCGGGTGTAGGCAACGGCAACGCATTCGTCGGCGCCAGCTTCGGCCTCCGAACCTCACAGACGAGCGGAGCCGTTCACGTAGAAAACCCCGATCGTTACTACGTGATCCGCGTCGAGGAGAAGACGGCCGCCAGCCAGCAGGAGTTCACCGAGCAGGAGGCTTCGCTGCGCGCACAGCTCCTCCAGCGCGAGCAGATGCAGGTGTTCGCCGCGTGGCTGGAGGATCTCATGGCCGACGCCGAGATCAACGACTACCGGGTGTTCAGATAGGATGAGAGACCTGCCACCTTCGGGCGGCAGGTCTCTTTCGTGTGAGACTGGTTCATCTGCCCTTCGCGTCACCCCTCCGGAAGCCGCGTCAGCCTTCCGCAAACCGTGTCACCCTTCCGCAAGCCAGGAGTGGTCGGCGCCCACGATGATGATGATGTCCTCCAGCGGCGTCTCCGGAATCTGCTGGATGACGTTCCGGATGCGGAGCATCCGCGCG
>JALGZG010000013.1 GCA_025782345.1 bacterium
CAGTTCTTACCACATGTCAACCAACCATGCCGAACATATCATCTCGCGCAAAACCTGTCAAGTCAATAGAGCACCAAAGCACAATTACGTCGCTTTCTGGCGAGGCTCCGGCGGGATCCCCGCTTCGAAACTGGTCGGAGTTCGCCGTCCGCATGGGCCTTCCACGGACCAGGGGCAGGAACCGGCGCACAGGAGCTGACCCGCGCTCCCTTGCTCCCACCGGCGTGCCCGGCGACTCGGCCCCCGGCGACTCGCCTCAGGCTGGCACCTTGCCCCGGCCCGGCGACTCGCCCCGGCTTGGCCCCTTGCCGGACTGCCGCCAACACCCGAGTGAACGGTTGCTCGCTTTGCCGGATTCGGCCTCGCGTGCCCCTAAGACACCGTCCAGAATGAGCTTGACAACACTATGGACCGCTCATATGTTAACCGGGAGTTGGGTCCTGTAGACCCGGGAGAATCGTTGGACCCAGACGGGAGGCCCATGGCTGAGCAGAAGTTTCGCCGCCATCACCCACTCCCCCGCTGAGTTCGTGATGGACTTCATCAGAGTCCTGCCCGGAACGAAGAAGAGCAGGGTCCACGCGCGCCTCGTGATGGCCCCGCAGAATGTCAAGGCCTTCGTAAGGGCGCTCCAGGACAACATCGCCAAGTACGAGGAGCGGCACGGCGAGATCAAATCGTCGGGGCAGACGCCGCCTGAGAAGCAGATAGGGTTCCAGTAGAACCCAGGATCCGACGGACGAGACGTTCGTGAGGATCCACCGGGGCGCGCACCGGCTGTGGCGCCGGGAACCCCGAAACAGACATCTGATTGTCCTACAGCATCGCGGGGTCGCAGACACCCCGAGAATCCAAGAGGGAGGTGAGAACACGAGTAGACCAGAGCGAGCCTCGTGGGTGAGGCTCGGCGAGGTTAGGTGTTCGGAACGTTACCGTTTCAACCAGGAGGAGTTACGATGATGCGCATCATACTTGCAGTGGCGCTGGTCATCGCTCTCGCAATGAGCGCAGGCGCCTACGACGTTCTCTACAGCAACGACACGGCCGCGACGCACTATGCCGGCGACTTCGGTATCGACGTCAGCTTCTTGTACTTCATGGGCAACAGCTACTACGACGCGGACGGCGAGAGCGTCGACTTCGGCGCCGACATCGACTACACCGCCACGTGGTTCCCGATCAACATCTACTACGGTGTCATGGACGGGTTCGAGATCGGCGTCGCTCCCATCTTCAAGATGGACAAGTTGACGCACCCGGACCCGGACGGCGAGCTTGCCGCCACGGGCATCGGCGACACCTGGATCTGGGCGAAGTACGCGTTCATGCCCGATCCCATGGTGACCGCACGTATGGGATTCAAGCTGGCGACCGGTGAAGATGACCCCGACGCGGAGGAACTCCCGCTCGGGACGGGCCAGATGGACATCGACGGCGCCCTCCTGTTCGGCGTTCCGGTCGGTCCGGGCTCGTTCGACGCCGCGCTCGGCTACCGCTACAGGCTGGCCCAGACGAGCGACGACATCGACTACAAGCCCGGCAGCGAGTTCCACTTCTTCGCTGGTTACACGCACTTCCTCGGCGACGCGATGAACCTCCGTCTCGGCGCCGACGGTTACTTCGGCAGCGACGACGAAACCGATATCGGTGACGGGAACGGTTTCCAGACCGACGACGAGACCGCCGAGAACGCCGTCTACATCAACCCGGGCTTCGACTACGTCATGGCTAACGGGGTGGTCCTGGGCTTCGACATGCACTACCCGCTCATGGGCGCCAACATCATCGCTGACTGGGGCCTCGGCCTCTCGGTCGGCTGGGGCAACTAGCAGTCCGCCTCAAGGGCGCAGCAGCAGACGTACTCAAGAACGGAGCCGCCCTCGGGCGGCTCCGTTCTTGGTACTGCGCTTGTCGCTTTCCGGCGGCTCGCTCGCGGCCGGCGCCGGTTTCGCTCGTCACTGCTCGCCGCGAGCGCGGCGCGGCCGGTCGTCCTGAGCCCCGTGTTCCCGCCCGTGTGGGACGGACCCATCCCCCTCCGGAGGGCTCGTCTTCCACCGTCTGTGCATCCAGAAGTAGTGGTCAGGGTACAGACGGATGGACGCTTCGAACTCCGTCGTGTAGCCCTGCGTGAAGATCTTCACCCTCTCATCCAGCGGGAGATCTTCAGGAGGGGGCGCGACGGCCTCGCGGACGACTACCTCGTGCGCTCCCGCCGCCCGCCTCACGACGAAGGCGGGCAGAAGTGCCGCCCCTGTGCCTGCGGCCATGCGCCCGGGGCCGTACGGCGTCGAGGCCGGCTTCCCCAGGAAATCGACGAAGACCCCGTTCTTACCCGCGTCCTGGTCCGACAGCATCGCGACAACCCTGTTCCGGCGCAGGGCGCGCAGCACGCCCATTAGATTGCCTGTCACCGGGACGATCTCCACGCCGAACCGCCCGCGCAGCCGGTTCATGAGCGCGTCGATCAGGATGTTGTGCTGCTCTCCCACCAGAAGTGTCATGGGATAGCCCCGGTGGGCAAGCGTGCTCAGGATCTCCCAGTTCCCGAAGTGCCCGGCGACGAGTATGGCCCCCTTGCCACCAGCAAGCGCCGCATCGAGGTGCTCTCCGCCGGTAACGGTGATGAGCTTCTCGATGTCGTGCTGCGTAAGTCGTGGGAAACGGGCGTACTCGAACGTCATGCGTCCGAAGTTCCTGTACGACTCCCGCGCGATCTCAAGACGCTCATCGCGGTCGAACCGGTCGCCGAAGACCCGCTCAAGGTGCCCCATGGCGACGTCGCGTCGCAGTTTCAGGACCGTGAACGCGAAACTACCGAGGGAACCGCCGACGGCCCGCGCCGCTCCGGCAGGCAGTGCGCAGATGACCGCCTGAACCGCCCGCGCCGCGCCGTACTCGAGCCTGTGCTGGAACGTGGTCTTTCTGTTTCGCGACATCGGCACTCCTTGGCCACGACCTGTTGGGACCCTGCACACGCCACGCGCGCGAGCCCCTCTCCGCGCAGGCCCTTCTCTATCGGATCATGCGAACTTGCTGGCCAACCAGGAGAGCCTGACCTCCACGGCGTCCTCCGGGCACACCTCGTGGCAGCACAGGCACTCGACGCACTTCTTCCGATCGACGACGGGACCCGTCTCGGTCATCTCGATCGCGTCTACAGGACAGCTCCTCACGCACAGCCCGCAGGCTTCGGCGCGGCAACCGCGCTCCTTCGACATCTCCGGGTAAACCCATATCCAGGGCCGGAGCGCCTTGACGATGGGGCCGGGGATCAGATTGAGCATCGTGGTGCCCGGCAGCTCGAAGCCCTCCAGGTCAAAGCTCGCGGGATCCTCCCCGACGATCTCGATGTCCTCCCGCCTCGCGGTCCCGAGACCCTTCCGGGCCGCGAAGCGAGTGGTGGAGACCTGCCCGTCCCGGTATCCCATCATTCCGGCGACGACCGTGTCCACGGCCACGGGGTCCGTGCCGCCGATGATGGCCCCGACCGTCCTGGGCCTCCCGCCGGAGGGGCCGTTCCCCTCCATGGCAACGACCGCATCCATGATATGGAGCCTGGGCTGGACCAGAGAGTAAACGTCCACGAGGTGTTTGCTGAACGCCGCGGGTCTGGGTGCGGTGTTGTGCAGACGGCCCTTCCCGAACCCCGGTATCACGCCGAACATGTTCTTGATGCACCCGGTGTAGAGCGTGAGCATGTGAGTCTTCATCTTCGGCAGACCGATGATCACGTCGGCGTCGAGCACGGGCCGCGCGATCATGTAGGATCTAAGCTCGCCCGCGATCTCCCTCGCTCCCGACGCCTCGAAGTTGATGAGAGGCGTGCCGGTCCGCTCGGACAGGTCTTTGAGGCCCGTGTTCCGCCATACGCGCTCGATCCCGCGAAGCGCTCCTCCCGGGCTATCGCCCATCGATGGTTCGCCGCCCGCCTCTCTGACGGCCGTGATCACGGCCTCGAGCACCGCGGGGTGTGTGGTTATCGCCCGGTCGGGCTCCTTCGCTGCGAGAAGATTCGGCTTGAGAAGGACCTTCTCCCCGGGCGAGACGAACCGGGACATGCCCCCCAGGTGCTCGAGAACCTCGCCGACGGCTCTCGACACATCAGCGGGCTCGTAGGTCGCACATCGCGCTATGGCCACAGTTGATTTTCGTTCTGCGCCCATCCCTCTCCCTTCCACGGGCTCAGGACCTCTTCGCACGCGTCGCGCGAGACCTCGCCCTACTACCCAGAACGAAGCGGCCGCCCGGCGAAGGCTCGGCCTCACCGGCCAGCTCCATCTTCAGAAGCGCGGACAGCACCACCGCCACGGGCGCCCCCGTTGCCGCCACGAGCTCATCTACCGAAACAGGCGTGAGCGACAACAGTGACAGCACTCGCCGGTGCAGCGAAACGTCCCCGCGCCCGTCCCCCGGCGCCTCCCCACATCCGCCCGCCGACGC
>JALGZG010000244.1 GCA_025782345.1 bacterium
CCGACCGGAGAGGGACTGACGAAGGCCTCGACCTTCACGCGCGAGCGACGTTGCGCGCTGGTCGATTACTTCCGCATAGTCTAGCGGACACGGCGCTTCCGTCTCACGGACCGGTCGCCATGGAGGTTGTTGTGTCAGGAACGACGGTCACGGCGATCCAGAGGGCCGGCGTCGTGGGCGCCGGCGGAGCCGGATTCCCGAGCCACGTCAAGGCGGCCGCCAGCGCCGACCTCGTGCTGGCCAACGGGGCGGAGTGCGAGCCACTTCTGAGGGCGGACACGGAGCTCATGGCTCTTGACCCCACGCGGGTCGTCAGGGGTCTTTCGCTCATCCGCGACGCCGTCGAACGTCAGGGCGATGGACGCGATTGCCGGGGCGCTGCCGGACGACGGCGGGATCGAGCTCATGCCCCTCGCCAACATCTACCCCGCGGGCGACGAGTTCCTGCTGGTCTTCGAGGCGACGGGGCGCGTAGTGCCCGAGGGCGGGATACCGCCGGACGTGGGCGTCGTCGTCAACAACGTAACGACCCTGGCCCAGGTGGCCGATGCGGTCGAGGGGCGTCCGGTCACCGACAAGATGGTGACCGTCCAGGGAGAGGTGGCGAGTCCCGGGACGTTCGTCGCGCCGATAGGAACCTCCATCGATGAACTGATCGAGGGCGCCGGTGGCGCGCTCATGCCTGCGCACGCGGTCATAGTCGGTGGCCCGATGATGGGCCACCTGATGGAGGCCGGTGGGCAGCCGACAACGAAAACGGTAGCGGGCGTCATCGTACTGCCTCTCGACCATCCGCTCGTCAGCTCCATGAGCGCGAGAGAGGCGCAGGTGCTCAGAATCGCCAGGGCCGCATGCTGCCAGTGCATGGCCTGCACCGAGCTCTGCCCGCGGGCGCTTCTGGGGCACGAGCTTGAGCCCCACCGGACGATGCGGGCGATCCAGTACGCGGAGTTCCCGGAGGACCACAGGCACATCACCTCCGCGTACCTGTGCAGCGAGTGCGGTATGTGTGAGCTCTTCGCCTGCCCGCTCGGCATACAGCCGAGGCGGATACTGGCTGACCTGAAGGCGGAGCTCGTGCGGCGGGGCGTTCCGAACCCGCACCTCAGGACCGACCTCTCGCCGGACGACGTCAGGGAGTACAGGCAGATCCCGGCCGCGCGCCTGACGCGGAGGCTGGGGCTCGAGAAATACGATGGCGACGCGCCCCTTCGGGAAGGCAGGCTGCAGCCGTCACGGGTGACGCTCCTGATGAAGCAGCACGTCGGCGAACCCGCTGCGCCGGCCGTCAAGACAGGGCAGGAGGTCCTGAGGGGAGACGTGGTGGGCGAGGCCGACGAGAGAAGCGTCGGCGCGCGAGTGCACGCGAGCATCAGTGGCGTGATCGAATCGGTGAGCGCGGAAGCCGTCGTGATCGCGTCGGTCGATGCGGACCGCGCAACAGGCGAGCATGGAGGCAGCAGCCGTTGAGAGAGGCCATCGGACTCATCGAGACAGTGAGCATCGCCATCGGCATCAGCGTCACCGATGAGATGGCCAAGACCGCCGATGTCGAGGTCCTCGAGTCCACCGCCATCTGCCCTGGTAAGTACATGGTCCTCATCGCCGGCGACGTGTCTTCGGTCGAGTCCTCGCTCAAGCGCGGAGTCGAGACCGGCGGCGACGTCGTCGTCGACACGCTCTTCATACCACACGTGCACCCCCAGGTATTCCCCGCCATCCTCGGGGCCACCGAGGTCGAAGATCTGCGTGCACTGGGTATCGTCGAGACCTTCACGGTCGCTTCCTCCATTCTGGCGGCCGACGCCGCCGCCAAGGCCGCGGGCGTCACGCTGCTGGAGATACGACTGGCCAAGGGGTTGGGGGGAAAGGGCTTCTTCACCATGACGGGGGAGGTCTTCGAGGTAGAAGCCGCGATGGACGCTGCGCTCACGGTAGTCAGGAACGACGGGAACCTCGTGAGGAGCGTCGTGATACCGAGCCCGCACGAGAAACTGGGCACGAGCATCTTGTAGACAGCCGGACTCGCTGCGGCGCCCTGCCGACCCGGCAGACCCGGCGAGACGTCCCGAGGGTAGAGGCGAGGGTCACGATGGAGGCGATGCGTTGGACCTCTGCAGAGTAATAGGCACAGTCTGGGCCACCGTGAAGGTCGACACACTGAGCGGTTATCGGTTGCTGGTGGTGCAGCCGCTCAGTCACGACCTGAAGGAGTCGGGCTTGCCGGTAGTCGCCGTAGACACCGTGAGCGCCGCGCCCGGGCAGCTCGTGTACATCGTCAAGTCACGGGAGGCCTCGAAAGCTCTCGAGGAGCGCTTCAACCCGGTGGACGCGGCCATAGTGGGTATCGTCGACGAGGTGCGCACCTCGAGCGGACCCTTGTTCCGGAGGTAGCTGCATGTTCATAGCCAGGGTCATCGGTGAGGTCGTCTCCACGATCAAGCATCCTGCGCTTCTAGGCAAGAAGCTCCTGGTCGTAGAGAAGCTGACTGAACGGGGCGAGCCCACGGGGGACTCTCAGCTTGCGGTCGACTCGGTCTCCGCCGGTGAGGGCGACAGGGTGCTCGTACTCGACGAGGGCAGCTCTGCCGCTCTCGTGACCGATCTGGACAATCCGCCCATCCGCACCGTCATCGTGGGCGTCATCGACAGCGTAGACATCGAGGACTGACACATTGCACTCCGAGTTCGAGACACGACGAGAGATCGTCGAGATAGGCAGGAGACTCTGGGAGCGCGGGTACGTTGCGGCCAACGACGGCAACATCAGTGCCCGGCTGGGTGGCAGGATCCTGGTGACGCCGACGGGCCTGTCGAAAGGGTTCCTCAAGCCTGACGACATCGTCGTCGTCTCCGAGAGCGGCGTGAAGCTGTCGGGGAGGACCGACCCCACGTCCGAGCTGCCGATGCACCTCGCCGTCTACAGGGCAAGGGCGGACGTCCATGCCGTCGTTCACGCGCACCCGCCGAAGGCGACGGGCTTCGCCGTGGCCGGTGTGCCGCTCGCGCAGTGCGTCCTTCCGGAGGTCATCCTCACGCTGGGAGATGTTCCGCTCGCAGGGTACGCGACTCCGTCCACCGAGGAGGTGGCTCGCTCCATCTGCGAGTTCATCCCGCGCTTCAACGCGATCCTTCTGAGCAATCACGGTGCGCTCACGCTGGGGTGCGACCTGTCGCAGGCCTACTTCCGGATGGAGACAGTCGAGCATTTCGCCGAGATAACGCTGGTCGCGAAGGCCCTCGGTGGACCGTCACCGCTCTCAAGCGATGACGTGCGGAAGCTCTTGAACGTGAGGGAGAAGCTGGGGCTGGGCGACAGCGTGGCCGACTGTTCGGACTGCGGGGCCTGTGACGGAACAACCTCGCCCGCAGGCGCCGCCGTCGGCACCGCCGCGGCGACGGTCGGACCGAATGAGGAAGACGTTGTCCGAGCCGTTCTGGCCCGGCTGGAGGGCGTACTGGACAAGAAAGGTGAGCAAAGATGACACGAAAGGGATGTATCTGGGGATGGCTGATCGGTGTGCTGGCGCTGCTCGTCATCTTCCTTGTGACGATGGTGGCCATAGAATCGCTCCTGGGGCAGCACCTGTCGTTCCCGACCTACGGGGCGCGCGTCGGGCTGGTCAGGGTGGAGGGGGGAATCTACGACTCCCGCCAGATCATAAAGGACCTGGAGTCCATGGTCGAGAATCCGGGCATCGAGGCGATCGTCCTCAGGGTCGACAGCCCGGGCGGGGGTGCGGCCGCCTCACAGGAGATTTACGAGTGCATCCGGGGAATCCAGGAGGAGGGCGTGCCACTGGTGGTATCGATGGGTTCTGTCGCCGCGTCAGGCGGGTACTACATCGCCTGCACGGCGGACACCATCTTCGCGAACCCGGGCACACTGACGGGCAGCATCGGTGTCGTCATGTCGTTCACTAACCTCGAGGAACTCTTCGGGAAGATCGGTTTGGACTTCGAGGTTATCAAGAGCGGCAGATTCAAGGACACGGGCTCCTGGAGCCGCCAGATGACGGACGCGGAGCGGGCGCTGCTGCAGGAGACCATCGACGATATCCACGCGCAGTTCGTGGAGGCGGTCGCAGAGGGCCGCGGGATGGAGTACGACGCGGTGGCTGCCCTGGCGGACGGGAGGATATTCTCCGGGCGGCAGGCCCTTGAAGCCGGCCTCGTCGACCGGCTGGGGACCCTGGAGAACGCCGTGGCGGTCGCTGCGCGCATGGGCGGGATCGAGGGAGAACCGCGGGTGCAGGAGCCTGTCAGGCGAGAAAGATTGACACTGTGGGACCTGCTG
>JALGZG010000248.1 GCA_025782345.1 bacterium
CGACACGGCGGCGAGCCCGAGAAGAACCACCGCAAGCTCCGCCGCGTTCGTGGTCATCGAAGCGAGCACCGTCTTCTTGAGATTCTCGTAGATGGTCCTCCCCTCTCGCACGGCTTCGACGAGCGTCGGGAAGCTGTCATCCAGGAGCACGAGCTCGGACGCCTCCTTGGCAACGTCCGTCCCTATCTTACCCATTGCCACGCCGATGTCGGCACGCTTGAGAGCGGGTGCATCGTTGACTCCGTCGCCCGTCACGGCAACGACCTCGTGCTGGTCCCCCAGCAGCTTCACGATGCGCAGTTTGTCCTCCGGGTCGACGCGCGAGAATATCATCGCGTCGTTCTCCTCCATCGCCGACGTCAGAGCGGAGTCGCTCATCGCGTGGAGTTCCTCGCCGGTGATAACGGGCGGGATTGCTCCTTCTTCCGCCAAGCCAATCTCACGCCCCACCGCCTGCGCGGTGATGGCGTGGTCGCCCGTCATGATGAAGGTCCGTATGTGAGCCGCGTGGCAATCCGCGATCGCCTCCCTCACGCCCTCCTTAGGGGGATCGATCATGCCGGCCAGTCCCAGGAATGTGACGTCGCGCTCGACCTCCTCCATCGTGTAGTCGCGGTCGTCCGTGCCGAGCGGCCGAAACGCGATACCGAGCACGCGGAGCGCGTTCTTCGAGTAGCCCTCTGCCGCAGCAGTGACAGCGTCCCGGTCCTCATCCGTGATGGGCACGGCCTTGCCGTCGCGGTAGATGGACCTGCTGATGGCGAGCACGCTGTCCGGAGCGCCCTTCATCGCGAGCTGCTTGTGCTCCCCGAACTCGCGGACCGAGCTCATCCGCTTGCGCTCGGAATCGAACGGGAACTCCTGCAGTTCGGGATTCTCCTCGTCCTCGGTCGGCGAGCGCGTCCCGAGCTTGGTGGACATGACCACCAGCGCGGCCTCGGTGGGGTCGCCCACCGGATACCACCCGTCGTGCTCCTCGTCCGGTTTGTGGATCTCCGCATTCGACGCCATCGTCGCCGCGTCCATCATTATCTCGATCTCGTCGATCTGCTCCTGGGTGAGGGGGTTCCCGTCGTCCCCGAGGATCTCGCCCTCGGGCTCGTAACCGACGCCGGTCATCGAGAATCTCTTGTCGTTGAACCACACTCTGGTAACGGTCATCTCGTTCTTCCACGGCCCGCTGCTCCGCGAGCCTCTTGCTCGTCGCGGACATGGCGATCGTCACCTGGGCGGGAAGCGCCTGCGGCACCAGTGCCACGGCGATACCCAGCGCGTAGACCATGCTCGTCAGCAACCCGAAGCCCTGCCACATCGCGACCGCGAACAGCGCGGTGCCGATGACAGCGACAATCGTAGTGAGCCATCTGGCCAGCGCGCCCAGTTCCTTTTCGAGCGGTGACGCCGTCGCCGTGGTCTCCTGGGTCATGTTCGCGATCTTGCCCATCTCGGTGTTCATGCCGGTAGCGACCACAACTCCGGTGGCCGTGCCCGAGGCCGCCGTCGTTCCCACATACGCCATGTTGTCCCGATCACCGATGACCGAGGCCGTAGCAATCGCGTTGGTGCCCTTGCCCTGCGGTGTGGACTCGCCCGTCAGCGAGAAGTCGTTCGTGCGCAGGTCGAACGACTCGATGATCCGCATGTCGGCCGGGATACGGTCTCCAGCCTCAATGTGGATGATGTCTCCCAACACGAGTTTCTCCTGGGAGACCTCCGAAAGCTCGCCGTCCACCATCACCTTCGCCGGTGAGCTGATGAGGCTCTTCAGACTATCGACGATCTTCTGTGCCTTGTGTTCCTGCACGAACCCTATTACGGCGTTGACCACAACGATCACAAGCATCACGGTCCCGTCGCGCACACTGCCGATCGTGAACGAGATGACGGCGGCAATGACCCACTTCGGCATCTTGAAGTCGGCGGTCAGTTCGTTGGGGCCGTGCTCGCTCAGACGCTTCTCGGCCTCCTCGCGCGGCAGGCCCTTGGGCGTCGTGCCGAGGGAGTCCAGGGTCTCCTGGACGCTCATCTGGAAGTACTGGCGTTCGGGCATGCTGTGATGCTCCTGGACGGGGCGCGTGGAACCGGACAGGCTGCGCGACTGGGAGTGGCCGGCTCTTATCGACACAAGCGGCGGTCTGGGCCGCCGCGGTCGGTAGGAACGACTCATAGACGCTCCGGTACC
>JALGZG010000279.1 GCA_025782345.1 bacterium
GGCCTACCCACTCCTCGAGCGGAACGTTCCCGATGGCGCGACCGCTCGGATGGAAATGGATCTCGCCGTCCATGTGCGTGCCGACGTGGTTGCTCGTCGTCATGATCTGCCCGTTGGCGCCCTGCCCCATGTGCGCGCCCGCGATGCGCTTGAAGTACTGGAGGCCGAGCGGCATGTAGCTCGGCCACGGCGGTGTGTGGATGGAGAGCCGCTGCGTGAGGTCGTACACCTTCACGTTGTCCATGAAGTCGAGGAACTCCGGCGTGGTCATTGTGGTCCTCCTGTGTCGGTCGGGTGTCTCGCTATCAGCTCGCGTGCATCGCGGAGGCTTCTTTCACTGTCCCATGAACTGCGCCACGCCGCTCATCAGCATCTGGATGGCTACCGCGACGAGCACCATGCCCATGAGCCGCTCGATGGCGGTCAGCGCCTTCTTCCCGAGCATCCGCACGAGCGGTCCGGACGCGCAGATGATGGCGCCGGAGACGAGCCACGCGAGAACCACAGCGCCCAGCCACTCGAGCCACGCGAGAACCACAGCGCCCAGCCACTCGGGCCAGCGCGCGGGCTCGCGGGTCATGATGAGAAGGACGGACGCCATCGCCGACGGCCCCGCGACGTACGGGATCGCGAGCGGCACGATGAACGGCTCGCCGTCGGGCGTGTCTTCGCTTAGTCCCCCCGAGCGCGGGAAGATCATCTTGATGGCAATGAGAAGGAGCACCGTCCCGCCGGCGGCGGTCAGTGCGGTCTCGCTGATCTGGAGAAGCCGAAGCAGATACCGCCCCAGGAACAGGAAAGCCACCAGCACACCGAGCGCGATCAGAAGCTCGCGCACGATGACGCGTTTGTACCGCTCCGGCTTGACGTGACTCATCGCGGTCATGAAGAGCGGGATGTTCCCGAACGGGTCCATCACTATGAAGAGGAGCATTGCCGCTGAGAAGATGGTCATCGTCGGTTCGACCTCGCTTGGACGGGGCCAGACGGCCTTTAGGCGGGCGACGCGGCCCTGTACAGCGCGTGTTCTCTCCTGAAGAACAGCACGCAGAATGCGATAGCGATGCCCGCCAAAACTACGTAGTAGCAGGGCCTCGCCACACCATAGAAACCGCGGTAGGCAACGCTTCGGACAAGAAGCATCGAAGACAGGGAGATGAACGCGCCAACCACGATGAGCGTTCTCGGCAGGACGTAGCCGAGCAGACCGACCAGCACCCTCTTGTCCGCGGGGAACTCGTACAGCAGTCTGGTCAGGTTCTTCTCCTTACCGAAGTAGTAGAGGGCGACGAAGTCCCGGAAGCCAAGCCCCTTCTGTGGCGGATGCACGCGCTTCACTCTGAACAGGCTGTAGTAGCTGAGAGCGATGACGACCGACACGAGAACGACCTGCGCCACCAGGACGCCCGCCCACCCCTGCCCGAACAGAGAGACGATAGGGTTGGTCTCGCGCGCCAGGTCCGGAGTGACGGCGTAGGTCGCCGCCGCATCCCAGACCCGTGTCGCGAGGAGCAGCACGGTCAGGACGGCGAATTCCCATCTGGCCTTGCTCATGGCGCGTTCCCCCCGAGCCTCCGTGCCAGTCCCTCGTACGCCTTAGGGAAGGGCTCGAGCGACGCCGACAGCACACCGGCGCCCACCTGGCCGACGCCGGGCTCGCGGTGCGCGACACCGGTGTCGATGAACGGCAGGATGTTCTTCTCGATGACCTTGATGACATCGATGCCGGTCGGCGTGCCGCGGAAGTCCAGGTAGGGAATCTGATAAACACTGTTCTCCGCCGCCGTGATCTCGTACATCTGCTTCGTGTAAGAAACGGCATCGGCGGCCGAGCCACCAACGAACTGCACGATGGCGGGCGACGCCGCTATCGCGAACCCACCCAGCCCGTTGGTCTCCGTGA
Source organism: bacterium (assembly GCA_025782345.1). Taxonomy (GTDB): domain Bacteria; phylum Joyebacterota; class Joyebacteria; order Joyebacterales; family Joyebacteraceae; genus JALGZG01. Next base: position 1,904 of record JALGZG010000279.1, read on the forward strand.
TCGAGCTGTCGCCGATGTCCGGGTTGGCGTCCTCCTTCGTGAAGCCGGGGAAGAAGAGCGCGTCCGGCACGTCGGCCGGTCCTGTGAACCACTCGTCCCCTGTGCCCGCGAGCTGGATGCCGAAGTCGGTGCCGTTTCGGGTCATCGCCACGACGATGCTGCTGCCGTCCAGCCCTCGCGCTGCGTCCAGCGTCGCCTTGCACGCCGGCATGGACAGGTTGAGGAAGAAGTGGTCGTTCCCGTTGATGAAGTCGAGGACGCGCGCCGCGGTGCCGCTGTCGCTGCAGGACCGGACGATGGCCGGGGCAAGCACGCGGTAGAGAAGCGACGTGGCGGCGCGGTTCCTGTTGTGGACCTCGTCCCCCATGTGGAGCGCCTGCGCAATGATGTTCTTGAGGTCGATGGGACCGGTGATCTCGAGCGCGCACTTGAGCGACGGGTAGAGGATGTCCGCCATCCACCGGAGTTTCTCGATGACCTCGTCGCCGTAGGCGCCGTAGCGGAGAACACCACCCAACCCCTCGTTCATCGTGCAGTAGGCGCTGTTCCCGAACTCCTCGTTCGTCAGGACGAACACGGGCATCGAGGGCGTGACGATACCCGCCATCGGGCCCACCGTCTCGTGCCCGTGACAGGGCGCGAACTCGATCTCGCCTGAGGCCGCGAGACCCTCTGCCTCTTCAGCCGAGCCCGCCCTCCCCTCGTAGATGAGCCCGCCCATGACCGCGCCGCGCATCGGCCCGCACATCCGCTCCCACGTGATGGGCGGTCCCGCGTGGAGGAAGAGGTTCTCCTTCATGCCGGGAATGACGTTCTTGGCGACGTCGAGCCCGACCAGGTGCGGCATGCCGCGCAGGATGATGTCCATCACCCGCTCGTTGGCGGCGGCGATCTCGGCGGCGTGCTGCTGAACGATGCGACGCGCCTCGTCGCTCACCTCGATCGGTGGCTTCCAGTCGACCTGGACCGCCTTCGTACCGACGTGGTCGAGGCTCTCCTTGAAGGAAGGAAGCCCTATGTTGATGACCCTGAGTTCGGTCGTGAAGAGGTCCTTGATCGGCATCTTTCTGCTCCGATGTGCGACTCCGGCCGCCCTACGGCGCGGCTCAGTTCGGCGGTGTTCGTGTGCTACGTGTGTCGGCCTGCCCTCCTCACTCCCCGGCGTCGGTCTTACGTGCGCCGCGCCGGCGGGACAGCTTCTTCCAATCGCTGCTCCGAGCCTCGATGACGTGTGATGCCAGCTTCCCCACGAAGCCCACGAGCACGCCCACGCCCAGCAGCAGGTAGACGATCGTGAACACCTTCGAGGCCGGCGTCGTCGGCGCGAGGTCACCGTAGCCGACCGTCGTCAGCGTCGTCACGCTGAAGTAGAGCGAGTCCAGCGCGCTCCAGCCTTCTACGCTGCGGTAGAAGAGCGTCCCCGACAGCATCAGCACACCGGCGAGCGCGAAAAGCCCCCTGAACTCCGGGTCCTTGAGCCCGCGCCAGATCCCTCGGACGAAGCGCGTGAGTATCAGCAGAAACGCGATCAAGAGCTCCTCCGCTTCTCAGTTGGCCGCTACGAGCCCGAGCGAGTGATTCCCTGGCGCCCTACCGCGCCGCCAGCCACTTCACTACGTACCCGGCCTCTTTGCACGCCGCCGCGTTGCTGCGCGTAACCACGGCACCTGCGTCGGTCAGCTCCTTCAGGACGACGCTCCTGTTCTGCGGGTCCTGGTCGGTGCCGGTGACCGAGCAGATGACGATGACCTTGTCGGACGCGTCAGCGATGACGTCCGCAAGTTCCGCGGACGGGTCCGGATGCGACCCGTAACCCAGCACGACGTCCAGCAGGATGACCGCGGTCTCCGGATCGTCAACCTCGTCGGCGATGCGCTGCTTCCGGATCGAGTAGTCTATCATGGGATGCGGCCGTCCGACCGTGAACTCGTCCGCCCCGAAGTCGATCACGGTGTTCTTGGCGGTCATGAGCGGGTCGCTCAGCCTGTGGGCACCCGCGGTCGGCACGTTCGAGGCGATGTCCGACATCACGTCCGCGAAGAGCACCTGCGCCTCCGCGGCGAACGTCCCTCCGCTCATCAGGGCACGCACGTACTTCTGGTCGTCGGTGCAGCGTCGCGCCAGGAGCTCGGTACGGTCCCAGATGGCTGCATCGCGGGACTCGAGCGTGACGTTGATCTCGCGTGGGTCACCCTCACGCCAGAGCGCGACCGCCTTGAGCGCGGCTTCCTCGAGAGTGCGCGCGTCGCCTGGGCCCACGGGCGCTGCACCTAGAAATGCGCGGACCACCGGCTTGTCGATCCCTTCGACGACCTCGTTGATGCGATCGAGCACTGCCTTGTCCGGAGGCTTCGAGACGAGCACGATGACGCGCGTCGCGTCGTCCGCCGCGAGCGCCCTCAACCCGTCGATGAACGTGATGCCGCCCACTTCCTGTCTGACGTCGCGCCCGCCGGTGCCGATGGCCTGGGAGATCCCGGCGCCCTCGTTCGAGATGATCGAACTCACTTCCTGCAGCCCCGTGCCTGACGCGGCAACGATACCGATCTCGCCGCGATTGACCACGTTGGCGAACGCGAGGGGGATTCCGTTGATGATGGCGGTCCCGCAGTCGGGTCCCATGACGACGTTCAGGCCCGACTCCAGCGCCCGCATCGCCTCGCGGCCGGCGTAGCGGCCCGCGACCGATATCAGCGCGAGGTTCGCGCCGGGGACGACTTTGAGCGCGCCTTCGAGGCTAACGGGATGGAAGGTATCGTCGGCGCGGGTGCCACCTGAGCGCGCTTCCTTCAGGCGTTCGTCGGCGGCATCGAGGGCACGTGTGGCGGCCTCGTCGCTCTCGGCCTGGACGGCAATGAGAAGGTCGGTGCCGCGGGCGGCCTCGAGCTCGGGCGTCAGGAGTTCGGAGGCCGCCAGGATGGCCTTGTTCTCCCGCGTGCCCATGACGACGG
>JALGZG010000285.1 GCA_025782345.1 bacterium
GTAGATGTCGTTCCCGTGAAGCACCCGCGGGTAGTGGGTAAAGCACACACCCACTGTGTTTCCGCGGATGACATTACCCTCGATGTTGGGCACGGTCTGGGTGAACGACCCCAGTCTCACGCCTATTCCCGCGTTATGCTCAATGATGTTCTCCTGCAGGTTCATCAATTGGCCGTCGACCCCGCCACAGCTGTTGTGGTGAATGTGGTTCCAGCGCAACAGGGGCTGGTTGCAGCACGACCACTGAACCGCGTAGTACCCGCAGTCGTTGTAGCAAATCTCGTTGGACTCCACCGTCCCGAAGAAGTGGTCGATGTACAGACAGCCCCCGTTCTCGCGGAACACGTTCCGTGCGATCAGACCTCCGCCCCAATCGAAGTTCAGGTCCGAGCCTATGTCCTCCACGATGTTGTCGGTGAAGGTCACATGCTTCGACTCCATGTACTGGGGCACGTACAGGAACTGCTGTGCATTCCTGATCGTGAAGCCCTCGACGTGAATCATGCAGTCCGACCATTCCGGACCCTCAAACCAGAAGATGCAGTTGCCACCACAACCGTCGATAATCGTGGCTTCCGCACCGCCCTCGCTGATTATGGCCGGCCCGTACTCGTCCAGATAGATGGGCAGGTCCAGCTCATGTGTGCATGGTGCCACCAGCAGGGTGTCGTCGGGCCCCGCCATGGCACTGGCCAGTCCCAGGTTGTCGGAGCACTCGACGTACACGATATTCCCCCGAGCCACAGTGGCAACGAACAGCAACAGGGCCACGAGAATGATCACTGTCAGTCGTCGATCGCGGATTGACACGATTCCCTCCTCTCTCATTGTGCCGCACCTAACAGACCGCGTATCAGCCGCGAGCGTCAAGGTTGGCGCGGCAGATCCTCCAGAACCATCGGTATCACGTGGCGCTATCGCAGCAGCACGACCTTCCTCGCCTCGTGCCACTCCCCGACCTGCGCCCGGCAGAAGTAGATGCCGGAGGCCGCGGGTGCACCGTGGCTGTCGCGGCCGTCCCATACCACACGGTTCGCGCCCGCCGGCATGGAACCGTCAACCAGCGTGGTCACGAGACGTCCGGAGACGTCGTAGACCTCGATCACGGCGTGCTCGGGCGCGGGAAGCGAGAACAGAAGCGCGGTCTCAGCGGTGAACGGATTGAGTAACGATCAAGAAGTTCAGCAATGTCGCACCGGCGATGGTCTGATCGTCTCTGTTGTGGAACGTCAGCGTCGCCGTGTAGGTGCTGTCCTCGACCGCGCCGGCGCTGTCGAATGCCAGCGGGTACTCGCCCGCGCCGAACCCGAGAGTCACGGGACTGAACCCGCCGATGAACGAGAAGCGTCCATCTCCACCCACGATCGATGCGTCGTAAACCTCCAGAAGCGCCTGTAGCTCGAAGAACGTCTCGTTGTAGACACTCAGGGTCTCGTCCGAGAACGCGCCCGCCTGGTGCGACCCGAAGTCCAGGGTCGAGTGGAGCACGATCGACAGCTGCGCAAGCGATGGGCTGGCGTGCTCGAGCACCCTGCCCGACAGGTTCACGTACCACGTGGGGTCGTCGAGGTCGTTCGAGGATATCTCGAGGTTCCCGAACCTGTTCGCGGCGCTGCCTGTGTCCATCGTAACCGTGTGGTCGTTGTCTTCGCCGGGGCCGAGCACGAACGAGCCACCCGGCGCTCCGAAGTCGGAGGGTGTCGTCATCGAGTAGGTCAGGTCCTCGGCCGGCGCGGTCGGCACGTTCCCGACCGTGAGGGTCTCCTCCGCGGTGGTACCGACGATGAAGTCGCCGAAGTCAATGGCCGTCGCTGCCTCGATCTTCGCCGGAAGCTGGGTTCGGCGGGTCGTTGATGTCCAGGTTGAGCCGCTGCCCGTCGTTCCCGTAGGGAACGTACGAGTAGTCGACGTAGGAGAGCCCGTCGTCGTCATCCAGCGCGTACGACACCAGGACGAAGTCGAACCGGTCGTCCATGCCCCCGCCCGAGCCGCTTCCCCCGTCCACCCGCGGCGACTGCGTGTGCGTCGTCCTGAGCGAGTAGTTGTCGTGCCAGGTGCCGCCGGTGTTGATCGGGTCCTTGCTCCGGCCGTCGTTGTCCGCCTGGTAGCCGATGAGCATCTGATACGATCCCTCGGTGCTCGATCTGATATTGAAGTCACCCGCGACCATGAAGTTGCTGTCAGTGGGGTAGCTGTTGCAGTAATTACGAATGACGGTCGTCTGCTCCAGCCTCTCCGCCTGGTCTCCGGAAGTGGAGCCGGCCTTGAGATGAGTGGACAGGATGACGAACTCGGTCTCCGC
>JALGZG010000170.1 GCA_025782345.1 bacterium
CTCGCCCGCTCCCCGCTGATCCTCACCGTCGAGCGCCTCGGCCAGCTGTCTGAAGAGGCTGAGCGTCTCCTCCGCCTCCGCCTCGTTCAGAACCTGTATGGCGAAGCCGGCGTGCACCAGCACGTAGCTGTCCACGGCCGCCTCCGGAACGAGGACGACGTTGGCCTCACGAGTTATCCCACCGAAGTCGACGCGCGCAGTGTCGCCGTCGATCTCGAGTATCTTCCCTGGGACTGCCAGACACATGTCGATTCACCTCGTGGCGATTCCCGCTCCCGCGGGGTCCCGCCGTTACAGCCTTCCACTACAGCGCTCCCGCCCGCGCCCGCTCGCTCGCGCGATCGCCTGGCCCAGCGACACGCCGCCGTCGTTCGTGGGCACTTCCCTGTTGACGAGCACGGTCAGTCCGTCGCTCGCCAGAACTTCACTCAGACGTCCAAGCAGATATCTGTTCTGGAACACGCCACCCGAGAGCGCGACGGTGCCGATGCCTCGCGCGGCGGCGACCCTCTCGCACACCTCACGGCAGAACGCCACCACGGTCTCGTGGAATTGAGATGCCGAGCGATCGCGCGGGTCGCCCCTCATGGCCGACTCCGCGAGTGCGCGAACGGTGCGAGACGGGTCGACAATCAGCGTCTCGCCTTCCTCTGCGATGTCGTACGGGTATGCGCCCGTCCCGCGATCGACATTGCCCAGCAGCGACTCCAGCTCTATCGCGGCCTGGGCCTCGTAGCTGATCTCGTGGCAGACCCCGAGAATCGCGGACGCGGCATCGAAGAGACGTCCCGCGCTCGACGTGTCTATCGAGTTTACGCCCTTTTCGATCTGCTGCACAACGAGATCCATCTCCTCCGCCGGGACATCGCCGAACATTGCGCGGGCCGTGCCGGCCAGATCGGTGATCCCCGCCGCGTGCAGGTGCGAGAGCGCCACGCGATACGGGTGCCGGATGGCCGCGTCGCCGCCCGGAAGCGGGACGTACCTGATGTGGCCCACCCGCTCGAAGCTCGTCAGGTCCGCAACGAGGAACTCGCCGCCCCATATCCTGCCGTCGGTGCCGTAGCCCGTGCCGTCGAGCGCCACGCCGATGACCGGATCCGTCACCCGGTTCTCGACCATCACCGACGCGATGTGCGCGTGGTGGTGCTGAACACCCACGAGCGGGACGTCGGCTCGACCCGCGGCGAAGTCACCAGCGAACCTCGTGGCCAGATAGTCGCTCGTAGAGATCAAGCGTCGCCTGATTGTCGAGGTTGCCGATGTGCGGGCTGACGAAGGCGCGCCCCTCCTTCAATAGAGTGAATGTGTTCTTGAGCTCGGTCCCGCAGGCAAGCACGGGGGCGGTCTCGGTCCCGAGGTCTATCGGATACGGCGCGTAGCCGCGCGACCGTCGCGACATCATCACCCGCCCGGCCTCCACGAAGGCGACCGAATCGTCGTTCCGGTTCACTACCTCACGGTTGTGGGTAAGGAACGTCCGTGTGATTCCCGGCAGGCGCTCCATCGCGGCCGGAAGCGTCTCGACTATCGGCTCCCCCGACCGGTTCGCGCTCGTCATGACAAGCGCATCCAGCCCATCCTCGAAGAGCAGGTGGTGAAGCGGTGCGTACGGCAGCATGATCCCGAGATACGAGTTGGCCGGCGCGACGAGCTCAGAGATGCGGGCGGCTTCACCCGTGACGCTCCCCGTGCCGCCCTCGCGCTTCCTCAGAAGGACGACCGGACTCCAGGGGCTGGTCAGCAGCTTCTCCTCGTCGGGCGCCACGTGCGCCAGCTCCCGCGCGACGGCCAGCGAGCGGCACATCAGCGCGAACGGCTTCGCCGGTCGGTCCTTCTTCTCGCGCAGTGCCCGGACGGTCGCGTCCAGGGTGGCGTCCGCCGCGATGTGGAACCCGCCCAGGCCTCTGATGCCGACGATGGCGCCGTGCCGCAGGAGCCAGCGCGCGGCCGCCGCGGGATCGGACTCCGCGAGCGCCGCGACCGACTCGGGCATCCTGACGTAGCTCCGGCCGAGGACCGTCTCGGCGAGGTCTTTGCCCGGCCGTGCGGGCGTCACGAGCTCGAGCGCGGGACCGCACTCGGGACACGCGTTCGGCTGGGCGTGGAAGCGCCGGTCCAGCGGATCGTCGTACTCCGCCTGGCAGCGCTCGCACATGCGGAAGACGCGCATCGA
>JALGZG010000290.1 GCA_025782345.1 bacterium
GAGGCGGAGAACCTGGAGAGCGTTCACGACCACAACGCGTACGCCTGCGTCGAGCGGCGACGGTAGACGCCTGCCCGCATCTGCGAAACCACCGGCGGGCGGCGACGGTAGAGGCAGGCGGAGAGAGAGGAGGAGTGCGATGGAGAGGAAAGAGATCGGGCGCGTCTCGCACTACTTCGGCAAGCCCCAGGTCGCGGCGATCGTCCTGACGGACGGTCTCAAGGTCGGTGACAAGATCTCGATCCAGGGACACACGACCGATTTCGAGATGGCCGTGGTGTCGATCCAGATCGAGCACGATTCGCTCGAGGAAGCCAAGGCGGGCGACAACGTCGGCATCGTGGTTCCCGAGAAGGTGCGAGAGCACGACGTCGTCTACAAGATCATCGAGTAACCGACCCACAACGGAATCGACAACATGGCGACAGGCACCACAGCGGTGGCGCTGGCCGTGCGCGTTCACCCACGAGGGGGCGCGCCGTCAGGCGACGAGCCGTCCGTCCGAGCGCTCAGAGAAGCGGCCTCCGCGGTCGGCCGCAGAGACCCGGACATGCTGTCGGGCCCCTCGTCCGTGTCTCACGCCGGCGTGCTTCTGCTGGCGCTGAGCGCACCGGGAGCCATACTCGAGGCGATACTGGCGGTCGCGGACGAACTCAGACCCCTGGGAACGACGTTCTGCGCGGCCGTGTCCGCGGGGACCGGACCGCTCAGCAGGACATCCGGGAACGCCGTCGAAGCCTCTTTCCTTGCCGCCGAGGCGGCGGCCTCGCTGGCGCTGCACGACGTGGAGGAAACCGATGTCAGAGAACGCCGGGTCTCTCTGCTCACTCCGGGGCACGACGCCCTTCTGGCGGCGCTCGCGGGGATGGTGCTGGCATCGTACGACGCAATGACAGAGCGCCAGCGTCAGATCATCTCTCTCATAAAGGAGAGCGACACACAGCAGGAAGTGGCCACGCACCTCGACATCTCCCGTCAGGCCGTCAACCAGAGCCTCACGGCGGCGGGGTGGCCCCATATCAAGCGTGCTGAGGATGCGATCCGACAGCATCTGTCAGCGCGCTTTTCCTCCGATGGTGGGGGAGGCGGAGGAGCAACTCGATGAGTCAGCCGGGGACGGCGCCAGGACCGCTGGCTAGAACTCTCGTCTCGGCACTCGCTGCCGGCGCGTTCTTCCTTGTCGCGCTGGGTGGGTGCGGAGGCACCGCCACCTTCGTTTCAGCGACGCCACCGCCACAGATGTCAGCGGACGCGTGGTACAGGAGTTCGGTCCCGGCAGTCAGGGCCGCCGTCCGGCAGGCGATGCTCGACGCCAGGATTATGGTTGACCCGGCCGCCGGCGACGACGCCACGGTGGTCGGCAAGAAACAGCAGGTGCCCTATGTCGGGAAGGGAGCTGGTGAACCGGTCCCCGGGCCTCTACCTGTCTACCGCATCACGGCGACCATCACGAAACAGGGCGACACCCATGTCCGGGCATCCGTCGACGTCCTGTGCCCGACGTGCAATAGCAAGGTGCCCTACGAGTGGGAATACCCCGGCGACGTCCTCCGAGACATCTTTGACGCCGCAAGTGGGATCCTCAACGAGAGGCGGGGGCAGGTCAGCTACCCACCCCGATACAAACCGGTCAGGTGGCGCCCCCCTCCAGGAGACTGACGGCATTGAACGGGGCTCGTGAAGGCCCCAGAAACCCTGCAGATACCTCCATAAGACAAGTTGTCAAGGTGGACGCATTCTGCCGGAATCGCCTCTGGTGGCAGTTCGCAGCAGACAGCAATAGACAGGGTGGTTTGGAGACGTAAGATGCGACAGAGGGCGAATTTGGGGCACTGGACGCAGGCTGGTGGCGCATTGTCAGCGGCGCTGCGGGTGGCACTGGTGGTGGCGGTCCTCGCGACACCTGCCGCGTGTGTTTCTCCATCCTCTGAACAGACAGACGCGCCCGGAAACCCCTCAGTGGAAGCGTTTCTCGCACGAGGTATCACGCGCTCCACGGGGTCCGACATGCGCGCGGGACTCGCCGACCTCCGCTCAGCGGTGCGTCTTGAGCCCGAGCACACCCTTGCGCGCAAGTCCCTGGCGATCGCGCTCCTGAGACTGGGACGGTTCGGTGAAGCGGAGGCGGAGTTCACGGTGGGCGTGGGGGAGGAGCGCACTCTGGCGCTTTCGTCCGGGCGGCTCTCGTCGGCGGACCTGTCCGACTCCACCGACGCGGACGCCCTGCTGGGCCTCGCCACCTCCGTGCAGTTTCAGGAACGGGCGAGAGAGGCCGAGCGGCTCTACCGGGCGTACGCCGACCTGGTCGGTGCGATGTCGAAGGACGCGGGACGCGCGTACTTCCGGCTGCATGAACTCGCAACCGAGTCCGGTGTCGAATGGCTCGATGCCGAGGCGGAGCTGGCCAAGGCGCTCGCTGTCGACCCGAACATCCGGTCCGGGATGCTCCTGCCCGCCTTCACAGATCCGAGAACACATCCGGAACTTGAGCCGTACCTGCGGCCGATCGAGCTGTCCGGGTCCCGGGCGGACACCACCGTTGAGTACGACACACTTCCGCTCCTGTCGAGATGGGTGGCCCCGGCGGACACGTCGGAGACGCTGCTCGCTCTCGCAGAGGGGAAGCTGCAGCTGGAGATACTGGTGGGTGCGGACGGATTCCCCGACGAGGTGATCCCGGCCACGCCGGTCACCGACGAGGACGTGACGCCGCTCACGAGCGCGGTCGGCGCGTGGCGGTTCACACCGGCCAGGGCGGCGGGAGAGGACGCGCCGGCGTGGATCCTCTTCGGAGAAGCAGACGACGGAGATTCGGACGACCAGGAACCGGGCGACCAGGAACCGGGCGACCAGGAACCGGGCGACCAGGAACCAGGCGACCAGGAGTCGGACGACCAGAAGCCGGGCGACCAGGAACCGGACGACCAGGAACCGGGCGACCAGGAACCGGGCGACCAGAAGCCGGGCGACCAGAAGCCGGGCGACCAGGAACCGGGCGACCAGGAACCGGGCGACCAGAAGCCGGGCGACCAGAAGCCGGACGCCCGGTGAGAGCCGTGCGGCAGCGGGGCGATACGGAACCGTCAGGACACTCACAGGAGCCTCCCTTCATGAGACCCGTGCTCTTCTACTCAGACGACTACGAGGCCGACATAGGGCCGCACATCTTCCCGATGAGGAAATACCGGCTGGTGAAGGAGCTGCTGCTCGACATGGGCGTCGCCACGCCGGATGACATCGTCGAGCCTGACGCGGCCACGATCGAGGACGCGCTTCTGGTCCACACGAAGGTCTATGTGGCGAAGCTCCTGAACGGCACGCTCTCTCCACTGGAGGAAGCGACGCTCGAACTGCCCTACTCGAAGGAACTGGTCGAGAAATCGTTTCTCGGGGCGGGAGGAACCGTGGCGGCCGTCAGGTCATCGTTCGAGCGAGGTGTCGGGGTCAACATAGCCGGTGGGCTCCATCACGCCTTCCCCGACCGGGGCGAGGGTTTCTGTGTGCTCAATGACGTGGCGATGGGAGTGGCCCGGGCGCTCGAGGACGGGCTGGCCACCCGCGTCGCCACGGTGGATTGCGACGTTCACCAGGGCAACGGCACCGCCGCGATCTTCGCGAACGACGAGCGGGTCTTCACATTCTCGATTCACCAGGAACGGAACTACCCAATGGCCAAACCCTCGAGCAACCTCGACATCGGCCTTCCCGACGGGGCCGGCGGCTCCCTGTATCTCTCCAACCTCGAGAGCGCGCTCGACGCTATCTTCAGCGAGTTCTCACCGGAGATGGTCCTCTACGTGGCCGGCGCAGATGCGTATGAGCACGACCTTCTCGGAGGCCTGGCGCTGACGAAGCAGGACCTCGCTGACCGGGACGAGGCCGTGATGTCCGCCTGCGCCTCCAGACGCGTACCGTTCGTGGTCACCCTGGCCGGCGGATACGCCGAGCGGACGAGTGACACCGCCGAGAT
>JALGZG010000093.1 GCA_025782345.1 bacterium
CAGGAGGACGCGGAACGCGGCTGATTTCTACATCGGCGGGCGGCAGGTCGGTCCGTGGGTGACCGCATTCTCGTTCGTGGCCGCGTACTTCAGCTCGGTGGTCATCGTTGGCGGCGGAGCGTTCGGCTACAAGTACGGGATGTCGACACTCTGGATCGGCGCGGCGAACGTCCTCGTGGGGTGCACGCTGGTCTGGATAGTGCTGGGGCGGCGACTGTGGCAGTTCACCACGCGTCTCGACTCCATAACCATCCCGGGTTTCATCGGAAAGCGCTACGGTGCGCGCGAGGCGGAGGTGTTCTCGGCGCTCACCATATTCATCTTCATGATCGTCTACAACGTGAGCGTCCTGGTCGGCATGGGGCGCATCATGGAAGGCCTGATGGGTATCCCCTACACATCGGCCGTGCTCGTTTCCGGACTCATCATCCTCATCTACGTGTCGATCGGGGGCTACCTGGCCGTCGTCTGGACGAGCTTCATCCAGGCCTGGATCATGATCTTCGGCCTGCTTCTGCTGGCCTTTGCGACACTCGGCAGGGTGGGAGGGCTCACGCAGGCCAGCCTGGACCTGGCGGCGCTGAACCCCGGGCTGGTCGAGACGCCCGGCGTGTGGGGTTGGGGAGGGCTCGTGTCCTACGCCCTCATCGTGAGTCTGGGCGTCTGGGGCATGCCGCAGCTCCTCGTGCGGTTCTACTCGATGAAGAGCACGCGGGTTCTGAAGTTGGGCGTCGTCCTGGCGACGCTGGGCGGCGCGATGGCCGTGCTCCCCTACATGACCGGCGCGCTGAGCCGTCTGATCCTTCCGCCGCTGGAGAATCCCGACCTCGCGATCCCGATGCTGACGAAGGCGGTCCTGAACCCGTGGGGCGGCGCCATCTTCCTGGCCGGCGTCATGGCGGCGGGCATGTCGACATTCGCGTCCGTGCTCATTATCGTGAGCGGAGCGATAGTGAGGGATCTCCGTGTGGGAGGTCCACCGCGGAGCGCCCCCAAAGGCGTGGTCCCGCCGCCGGGCACATCTCACGAACTGATGCTCGGTCGCATGGCCAGTATGATGGCAGGGCTCATCGCGATGTTCGTGGCATACCGTCCACCGGCCCTCGTGCTCGTCATCACGGCATTCGCGTGGGCGGTCATCGCATCGGCGTGCCTGTGGCCGGTCGTGCTCGGCGTCTACTGGAAGCGGGGCACGAGAGCGGGCGCGACATCTTCGATGATCGCAGGCACGGTGGTCGCGCTGGTGTGGATGATGGCGGGGAAACCGCTGGGCATCCACGGGTTCATCCCCGGAGTCGCGGTCTCGCTGGTCGTTTTCGTCGTAGTGAGTCTGTTCACCAAGCCTCCCGATCCCGCCCTCCTCAGGCGTGCGTGGGGAGAGGAGTAGGGGACAGTGCGGAACCGGGAGAACGGCGATCCTCCTCACAATAGCGGGACGGGCTCCGGCACATCCTCATCGGAAGGTGGTTGGAGGGCCCAGTCCCTGTGGCTCAAGCTGATGCTCCTTGTGAGCCTCGCCCTCGTGGTCATCGGTGTCTACCGCTGCTCAGCGGAATTGGTGCCGTCGCAGGGCCCGCGCACCATACGCGTTGAGAAGGCCACGGTCGCCGTTCCGGATTCTCTTCTGGCGCTCCCCGCGGACTCCCTCGCCGTGCTGGCCACGCGTCTCTTCGCCAGGGGCCTAAGGGAGGCATGCGCGGCCGAGGTCAGCATCGGAGAGGACGCGTCCGCCTGGGCCGCGGTTCGTCTTCACGTTCGCGCCACGCCGGCGGGCCGCATAGAACTCATAGGAACGGCTTCATCGGTCCTGGGCGGTCGGCGTCTGGCCGCGGTCGCCGTCACCGATTCACCCGACAGGTTGCGGGAGACGGCCCTCGTTGCGGCTCGTGACATGGTTCGCGAGCTGGACCTGGCGCACGATCCACCGGCGGAGGGGCGATGACCGCGAAGAGGCCGGCAGCCGGTGTCGGCCATCAGGTGACCAGAGTGAGGCGCGGTCTGCGACGCCGCCGGCTCGGATGGACGCGCAGGGCGCGCGAGCTTACGCCCGGCCAGTTCGGCAAGCTCGTCGACTATCACATCCACACAAAGCTCTGCGGACACGCCGTCGGAGAACCGATGGACTACGTGCGCGCCGCGGTCAAGAGGGGCCTGCCCGAGATAGGCTTCGCCGATCACATGCCGCTTCTGAGGATCAGGGATAAGCACCTGACGATGGAGCCGCACCAGCTGCCGCACTACGTCGAACTCGTCAACGAGCTCCGCGACGTGGTCGGGGGCATCACGGTGCGGCTCGGCATAGAGATGGACTACTTCCCCGACCAGATGGACGAAATCTGGGCCGCGGCGGAGGGGATAGAATTCGACTATGTCTATGGCGCGGTCCACTACATAGATGGATGGGGGTTCGGCGACAGCAGGAGGTTGTCGAGCTACCACGGTCGCGATCCGGACGAAACCTACGAGCGCTATTTCGAGCTCTTCTGTAAGGCCGTCCGTGAGGGCGGGTTCGACATCATGGCGCACCCCGACCTCGTGAAGAAGCACGGGATCGTGAGCAGTGTCCCGATAGATGACATGTACGACACGGCGGCTCGGGCTCTCGTTGAGGCCGGAGTGGCCATAGAGGTGAACACGTCGGGGTTAAGGAAGCGCACGGTGGAGGCGTATCCCAGTCTGCCGTTCCTCAAGACCTGTGCCAGGCACGGCGTCGCCGTCACGCTTGGCTCGGACGCACACGCGCCGCGGCAGGTCGGCATGGACTTCGATATCGCCCTCCGCATGCTCGAGAAGGCCGGCATCACGGAGATAGCGACGTTCGAGCGCCGAGAGCGCCGAATGCGATCGATCGGTCCTGGCTAGGCAGGCGCGGGCAGAACTTCACACCATTGACCGCCGGTCCCTCCAGAGTGTAGAATCTATGCAGTAGCTCGTACCCCTGTGTGCACCCCTGCCTCCAGCTAGGAGGTATGTAATGCGAACGCCACACCTGGTTCTTGCCTTCCTTCTGCTCCTTGTTCCTGTTCCATGCAACTCAACGGTTATCCGCGTCGATTGCGCAGGCGGCGGGGACTACCTCACCATTCAGGAGGGCATCGAGGCCGCTTCCGAGGGCGACACGGTCCTCGTGGCTCCGGGAACCTACGCCGGAACGGGCAACCACGACCTGGACTTCGGTGGCACGAACATCGTGGTCATGTCCGAGGCCGGGCGGGACAGCACCATCATCGAGTGCGAACCCGAGTACGACGGGTTCTACCTGCACACGGGCGAGGACACCAGCTCGGTTATCAGGGGGTTCCATCTGCACGGCGGAGAGTGCGGGGTCCGGCTCACGAACGCCTCGGTGACGATGGAGGAGTGCGTCGTTGACTCCTTCGGATATGCGGTCTTCAGCGAATGGGGGGGCAGTGTCTTCCGGGACGTGCGTTTCGTCGGTGACGTTGGGGGCTTCTCGCTTCTCTGTGGCATCTATTGCGACCGCGGCCCAACTCAGAGGTTTCTCGATTGCACATTCGAAGGTATTGTCGGGCTCAAGTGCGATGAGACGGCTGTAGTCATCAGGCGCTGCGATTTCCTCCGATGCAGCCAGGGAAATCATGGTGGCGGGCTGTGGTGCTTGGCGACGGACGCCGTACTCGAGGATGTACTGTTCGAGGAGTGTTACATCCTTTCTCCATTCGGAGGGATGGGGGCGGCTTTCTGCCTGGAATACGGCGGCACCGCGACGCTCGACCGGGTCCGGTTCAATGGGAACTGGTCCCAGGGGGGCTACGGTGTTCTCTACTTCTGCGCTGTCTCTCTCGCGCTGAATGAGGTCGTGTTCTGGGACAACTATGTCGGCTCCAGCATGGGTGGCGTCATCTACTGCGGAGACGCCGATGTGGTCACGATCACGAACTCGACGATTGTCGGTAACAGCGCGGCTTACTGCGCGATC
>JALGZG010000095.1 GCA_025782345.1 bacterium
GCCCACTTCGCGAGAGAGTAGGTGCAAGGCTCGGTCCTGTCAAGAAGAAATGTGGGGGAAGAGGCTGATTTCGCGGGTTTCGGGCGGGGGCCGCCCGAGCGGGGCATTGCCTGCGAATCGGGGATTCTCGGAGGGTGACCGGGCGGGCGCGGTGTGACGGGGGGGTCGGGGCGATGTGGGGGCCGTGGCGAGACGAAAACGGCCACGGTGGGACGAAAACGGCCACGGTGGGACGAAAGCGGCCACCGTGGGACGAAAGCGGCCGCGGTGCGACGAAAACGGCCACGGTGGGACGAAGACGGCCGAGGAGGGGGATTCCGCGGGATGCAGCTCACGAAGAGGGGAGGCGCCCATACGGGCCCCTCCCCTCTTCCCTGCGCCACCGTTGTGTGATACCGGCGTTCTCTCGCAGCCGCCCGGCCTGCCGCCCCGCGGCGACGCTCAACGTCACCTACTTATTTCATGAGCACCATGCTGCGCGACTCGACTCCGTCGTCGTGAGCAAGACGATAGAAGTAGACGCCCGATGCAGCGCGGTTACCGGAAGCGTCGCGTCCGTCCCACACAACGATGTGACGTCCGCGCGTCTCTCGTCCGCTCACCAGTGTCCTCACGAGCGAGCCGTCGACCGCGTAGATCGCGAGCGACACGTGCGCGTCAGCACTCTCTCCCTCGGGGACCGTGAAGCCGATCGTCGTCACAGGATTGAACGGGTTCGGGCAGTTCTGCTCCAGCGCGAACACCCGCGGACCGAACAACCCATCTTCTCCGTCGTCAACTCCCGTCGGAGTCGTGAAGCCGTGCAGCTGCGTTCTCCAGGGATCGTGCAGGAACGAGCCCCACTCCACACCGTCGCCGCCGTCGTAGCTCCCGGGGCTGTCCCACACGTACACATTCGTGTCCATTCCTCCGAGAATGACCTCGTTGTCACCGTCGCCGTCCAGGTCGCATACGGTCGCGGACGCGATGATGTTGGCATCCGTCTGGATGGGCCATCCGGCGAGAATCCCACCGTCGATATCGAACGCGTAGAGCTTCCCGCTGTCGCAGCCGATGATTATCTCCATCTCCGGGTCGTCATCAACGTCGGCGACCGCGGGGCTCGCGCTCGTGTTGTCACCGAGATCCCTCGGCCAGCCTGGCAAGGTGTTACCGAGATAATCGGTAACGAGCACCACGCCGGTCTTGCCAACGAGAATCACCTCGAGACAGCCGTCACCGACGATGTCGGCCAGAACGGACGACGGCGGGAAATCACCAGAGCTAACCACGGTCCTGGGCCATCCGTCCATCACGGTGCCGTCGGCCTCGAAGAGCCAGCAACATGAGGAGTCGGAGCGGATCGCGACCTCCAGTTCACCGTCGCCGTCGACGTCGCCGACGGCCGGCGAACTCATCGCGCGCGCCTCGACGTAGACCGGCCACCCCTCGACCCTGGAGCCGTCAGCGCGGAACGCGTAGACGCTGTCGTTCGTCGCGGGCTGGATCAGATCGAGAACGCCGTCGCCGTCGATGTCGGCAACGGCCGTGGAACCGTAGACCCACGGACCGTGCAGGTCCGCGAACACGCCATCGGTCGCCGGGTTCGCGTCGCCATCGATGAACTCCGAACCGTCGGAACTCCAGCAGTAGAGGAAGCCATCGGCGCAAGCAATGACGACCTCGGAGCGGCCGTCGCCGTCCAGGTCCGCTAGCGCCGGGCTCGCCCAGCAGAACTTCCTCGTCGTTGTCGGCCACCCGGGAAGCAACGAACCGTCCTCGGCGTTCCACGCAAAGACCTCGTATACACCGGCCTCCGCGTCGCCGACGTCGGCCCACGCGGCCGCGACGATCTCGACTCCCGGGTCGCCGTCGACCTCGCCCACGGCCGGTGAACTGCGATAGCCGCCGGTACCGTCCGTCTCGAAGATACCGCCGGTCCGGGGGTCTCCGTCTCCGTCGACCACCTCGAAACCGTCCGCGTACCAGGCGTAGATGTGCTCGGACGCGACGACAATCTCGAGGATACCGTCGCCGTCGAGATCAGCGACGGCGGGACTCGCGTACATGCCGCCTCCGGTCGAAAGCGGCCACCCGTTCTGGCTGGGCGGGTTCGTGGTGACGGAAACGACCTCCGTCGCATCACTCCGGTTGCCGGACGAATCGACGGCGGTGATGTAGTAATGATACGCGGTGTTCTCGGCCAGTCCGTCATCGGTGCAGAGCGTGGCGCTCTCCAGCACGCCGTCGCTCACGCGCTCGTAGGGACCGGCGAGGCTCCCGGAGCGGTGAACCGTGTAGCCTCGGAGATCCTGGTCGACCACGGGCGCCCAATAGAGCGTGATCGCAGTCCCCTCCACTCGCGCCCAGATACTATCGGGAGCCGCGGGAGCGACGAGGTTCAGATGGGACGTCCAGACCCTCCCATAGCTGTCGGTGATCTCCACCAGAAGAAGCTCTCCCAGGTCGGCGCCGACAACGAGCTCGAAGCCCGTGGAACCGGTCCGTGTCTCCCCGGCGGGTACGTCTCCCCACACGTCGGTGCCGTCCACGACGGTCATGCCGCCGGCGGGCGCGGACAACGTCCCGGAGACGGCATCCGCGTCGCCGGTTCCGTCGTTCATGATCTCAAGCGTCAGGCCTATCGTCTCCCCCACTTCCGGCGTGCCGTCGCCGTCCCCGGCCGAATCGTCGATCTGGAGGAAGAGCCCGACAGGATCGGGTCGGTGTATGCGAACGGTGATCTCGTCGGTCCAGATCATCCTGGCACCGTCGACCAACTCCACCGTGAAAGCAACATCGTGCTCGGCCGGGCACGCGTCAGAGGCAGTGAACCTGAACGCCGCGCTGACAGACACGGCGGCGCCCGGCAGGAGAGAACCAATCAGCTCTGTGCTGTCGCTGATCGTAACGTTGAGGTCGGAGCTGGTCAGGAACGCCGTCACGGAAGACGCCTCCACGACTCCGCTGTTTCGTATCTCCACGCCGAGCTCCACCAACTCGCCGGCCTCGGCCCTGCCGTTATCGTTGCCGCGGCTCTCGCCGAAGCCGTCGTCATCCACTCCTACCGCGTCCACGTAGAGATGCGCTCCCGGCGCAGCAGTGACGCTCATGCTCGACTCGCTCGGAATGTAGTTCAGGGCGGTCACAGCGATGTTGAGCGTCCCCTGGGTGTCGGGCGTGATGCTGAAGTCGGCCACGCCGTCCACGCCCGTGAGCGCCCGCTCGTACACGTCGCCATCCTTCATGACGCAGACGAGCGCGCCCTCGACGGGAGTTCCGTCCGTAACAGTGACGGACAGCCCGGTCTGTCCAACGGTGACAGACGAGCCGTGCGATACATTCAGAGAGCGGGCGCGGGACGTCCACAGCGGGAGCGCGGGGTCACCGAGAAGGAGCAGGGTGAGCTGCGTCCATCTGTGAGTATTCTCTGGCCCGGAGATCCCCGGGGCGGCGAATGCAGCCTTGGCGAGTGCGCAGGTCTCTCCCACGTTGCGGACGTCGCAGGTGTACAGCAGATCGACCCACTCCCAGAGGTACACCTTCGAAGTGCTGGGGTACTCGAACCGCGTCGCGCCGAACGCTCCCACTGCCCCACCGTTCGGGTTGTTGAGAGCCCTCTCCGCGATACAATCGAAGTCGATGGCGGCGGTCGAGCAATTCAGCAGCCAGAGGAATGACGACTTCGTCAGGCTGTTGGACAGCGAGGACACGTCGCTCATCGTGATGTAGTTGTTGTTGCTGACGCGCATGATGTCCTTGTTCCCGTGGCCGACGTGGAACGCGATGTTGTAGCCGGCCTCCAGGGAATCGATGGACGCGGAGGAGTTCAGAGGGCACGACTCGGGGAAGTCGTAGTTGTTGTCGTAGAGCTTCGAGAGATGTACGTCCCCGGGGAACAGGCCCAGGATGGGCTCCATTATGTGCGTGGCCCCGTCCAGGCTGAACCC
>JALGZG010000027.1 GCA_025782345.1 bacterium
CTGCCCGTTCCCGGTAGAGTGCGCCTCGTCGTCTACGATCTGCGCGGACGCGTCGTCGCCACGGTGCTTGATGAGCAGAGGTCCTCGGGGGAGCTGGTCTCGCGGTGGGACGGGCGGAACGACAACGGCCAGCCTGTCGCAGCGGGCGTCTACTTCGCCCGGCTCGAACAGGCCGGCCGTTCAGATGTCCGGAAGATCGTGGTCGTGAAGTAAGCGCCCCGCGCTGCAGGTTCCTACAGCACCGGCAGGTCCTTCTCCAACTCGTAGGGCGTGACGACGCTCCTGTACTCGTTCCACTCCGCCGTCTTGTTTCTCAGGAGCTTCTCGAACGTCTCCTCGCCGAGCGTCTCCCGGAGGAGCGTGCTCTTTCTCGCGACGGCGATGGCCTCGGACAGGTTCCCGGGGAGCACACTGATCCCGCGCTCCTCCCGCTGCTCGGTCGTCATTGCGAAGATGTTCTCCTCGACGTGGTCGCGTAGCGTGAGCTTCTCGTCGATACCCTTGAGCCCCGCGGCCAGCATCACGGCGAACACCAGATACGGATTGCACGCCGGGTCCGGACAGCGAAGCTCGATGCGGGTTGACATCTCGTGACCCGGTCTGTAGCGCGGAACGCGGATGAGCGTGGAGCGGTTCATCCGCGCCCAGGAGATGTAGACGGGCGCCTCGTAGCCTGGGACGAGGCGCTTGTAGGAGTTGACCCACTGGTCCGTGAGGAGCGTGATCTCGCGCGCGTGCTGCAGCAACCCCTCGGCATACGATTTCGCGGTGTCGGAGAGATGAGATTCATCATCGGCGTTGTAGAACACGTTCCTGCCGTCAGCAACGAGCGACTGGTGCAAGTGCATGCCGCTGCCGTTCTCGCCGTAGATGGGCTTCGGCATGAACGTGGCGTGCACACCCGCCTGCAGGGCGATTTCCTTGATGACCAGTTTGGAGAGCATGACGTTGTCGGCCGCCGTGAGAGCGTCGCAGTACTTGAGATCTACCTCGTGCTGGCTCGGAGCGACCTCATGGTGCGAGCACTCCACGTGAATACCCATCGAGTCGAGCGCGATGATGGTCTTCTTGCGCAGCGCCTCGCCCAGGTCCGGAGGCGTGAGGTCGAAGTAACCCGCGCTGTCCAGCGGGCGTGGACTCTCATCGTTCGTGAAGTAGAAGTACTCGAGCTCCGG
Source organism: bacterium (assembly GCA_025782345.1). Taxonomy (GTDB): domain Bacteria; phylum Joyebacterota; class Joyebacteria; order Joyebacterales; family Joyebacteraceae; genus JALGZG01. The sequence goes on from JALGZG010000027.1 coordinate 1,176, forward strand.
GCCGATGTTGAACATCCAGCCGCGCTTCTCCACCGATTCCAGCACGCGCTTGAGCGTCGATCGCGGGTCACCCGCGTAGGGAGTTCCGTCGGGCTCGAGCACGTCGCAGAAGAGCAGCGCTTCCTCACCGCCGTTGTTCCAGGGGAGCACCTTGAACGTCGAGGGATCGGGCATCGCTATCATGTCGCTCTCGTAGATCCTGGTGAACCCCTCGATCGACGAGCCGTCGAAGCCCTTCCCGTTGTCCAGCGAATCCTCGAGTTCATCGCTGGTGATCGTGACGCACTTCGGGAATCCAACGATGTCGCAGAAAAGCAGGCGGATAAAGCGGATGCCGCGCTTCGCGACGGTCGCGAGCACTTCGTCTTTCTTCATCTCTGTCTCCTTGGGCGGCGGCTGCCTGGGTGGGATAGATGGGCGCTATGGTAGTGTGTGGGGGGCTCATGTTCAAGGGAATTGCTTGCCACGAGCGGAAGAGCTGCACGCTCCGGCCTTGCGTCGTCCGGCATGCTCGCTTAGAATGCGCGAGAGGTAACCGACAGGGGGAATCGACCTGACGCAATGTGGAGGCACGCATGCTGTCAAGCATCATGGCACTGGTACTCGTGGCGATAAGAATCCCCGGGCTTCACAGCGACGAGCTGCCGTTCGACGCCGCACGAACCGCAACGACCGTCGCGTTCATCACAGTTCCTCTGGGTGTCCTGCTGCTGCTCCTGGCGCGCGACTTCTGGAGGGGCAGGTATCTCGGCGTCGTGGCCGGATACAAGGACTACGGGGTTGCTAATCCAAGGCGGATGGGGCGCTTCGTGGGGACGCTGGTCGGCGTCCTCGGCATCTACCAGATCATCTTCCCGATGACCGTGCGGTTCTGGGCGCAGGGCGCGTTCGTTGCGTACGTTTTCGTCATCGTGGGGATAGGTCTCGCCCTGGTCATCGGCGGCGGGTACTTCGAGCGCGGCTAGCGCCGGGCGAGCCGGTTCCACAGCGGGTCCCGCGGGGTGCAAGAGCGGTTCTGCAGTGTGCTACCCGGTCCCTCCGGCATCTTCCAGGCGCTTCCCGTACTGCTTCTCGTAGTATTCTAGAAACTCACCTGACTTGATGGGCTGCCACCAGCCCGGGTTCTTCACGTACCACCGGACGGCATCTAGTATCGCTCCCTCGGCGTCGAACGACGGCTCCCAGCCCAGGGCCCTGAGCTTCGCCGAGTCTATCGCGTAGCGGAAGTCGTGGCCCTCGCGGTCCTCCACGTGCACGATGAGTTCCTCAGGTTTGTCCAGTTCTCTCAGGATCATCCGGGCCATGTCGATGTTCTTCATGTGGTTTCCGGCGCCGATGTTGTAGGTCGCACCCGGCTCGCCCTTTTCCATCACCGATTCGATCCCCGTGCAGTGGTCCAGGACGTGCGTGTAGTCGCGTTCCTGCTCGCCGCTGCCGTAGAGGGGAAGGGGCTTGTCCTCGATGGCGTTGGTTGTGAAGAGCGGGATGACCTTCTCCGGGTACTGGTTGGGGCCGACGTTGTTCGCGCCTCGGGTGATCAGAACCGGGAAGCCGTAGGTCGTGAAATACGAGTGCGCGAGAAGCTCCCCGCCCGCCTTGCTCGCCGAATACGGGTTGCGCGGGTTCATCGGGGCATCCTCCGTGAACGGCTCGCCTGTCGCTACCCCGTAGACCTCGTCGGTGCTTATCTGAACGAACCGCTCGACGCCGTGCTCACGCGCGGCCTCGAGGAGCACGTGGACGCCGAAGATGTCCGTCCGGAGGAATCCTGACGGGTCGCCGATCGACCGGTCGACGTGTGTTTCCGCGGCGAAGTTCACCACTGCCCCGACGCCCTGCATGACATCCCCTACGATGTCGCTGTCGCAGATGTCGCCCTTGACGAAGCTGTAGCGTGGATCGTTCTCGACGTCCCGCAGGTTCTCGAGATTGCCCGCGTAGGTGAGCTTGTCGAGGTTGACGATCTCGCAGTCGGCGTGGTGCGAAAGGTACAGGCGGATGAAGTTGCTGCCGATGAAGCCTGCGCCGCCCGTGACCAGGATTCTCATGTGGCCTCCCGTTAGGTTCGTCGTGTACGGATTCTCTTCGGGCATTCTACGCCTGCTGGCGACGTTCCGCCACCCCAAAAGGCCCGTGGCGTAGGCAGGACACGAGTGGTATCATGAGTGTGAGACATGTCAAGAACCATTCGTATTCAGCCGATGGGAGGTCCGACGTGACAGCACGAACCATCCTCATAGTATCTCTGATGTTGGCTCTCGCGGTCGGCCCAGCGGTCGGCGCGCGGGGGGAAGGGCGCGCACCTTTTCCGCTGGCGTCGCTCGATCCCCTGACCGGCGCGGACGAAGTGCTCACGCCCGGCCCGTCGCGTGTTCCCGATGTGCCCGACGCCCTCGGAGATCTGCCTGCCTGGCAGGTCCTGAACTGGAGAATCAACTCGGACCTGACCACCGAGCTCCAGAACGAAGAGCAGGTGGCGATCAACCCGCTCGATCCCGACAACCTCGTCGCTGTGTGGCGCGACTTCCGTCTGGGACACAGGAGAGTCGGAGTCGGCTACACGTTCGACGGCGGCATCACGTGGCACGACTCGCTGCTGGAGGAACCGAGTTATCCGAGGCACAGCGATCCGGGCATCACCACCGACGCGGACGGCAACTTCTACGTGGTCATCCTCTCGTACACGGGCAGCACCTCGGAGCCCAACGGGCTCTT